>NZ_LOVS01000056.1:0-15105 GCF_001523835.1 Burkholderia sp. ABCPW 14
CGATCACCAGCCACCCACCAGGCCCGGTGACAACACCCCCCGGATCATGACTGCGACTGGGGGCGGGAATCATGCCGGGCCTGGCTGGCCAAAACCCCAATTATCGGGGTGTGAAGATAGTAACGGGGTGACGTCCATCGCAACCGTGAATGAGGGCGGGCGCGGGCGTCGCAAGGCCCGGCCCGGCGACACAGTGTGCCAGACGCGCGGGCGGTCTGCAGACAGGGGCGCGGCGCGGTGCGCCGTGCGGACCCGGCGGCGGGAAGCAGGGGCGGTCGCGGGATGCGACTAACCGCTGGATCGCGTTTTGCCGGGGACGTAGGCGATCGAGACGGCGCGAGTCATGCGGCGCGGATGGATGCAATGCGCCGAACACATTGGTTGCGACGATTGGATGGGATTGCGGTCTCGCGTCGTCGGCTGCGTTTCGGCGTCGGCATCGGCATCGGCAGAGGCAGAGGCAGAGGCAGAGGCAGAGGCAGAGGCAGAGGCAGAGGCAGAGGCAGAGGCAGAGGCAGAGGCAGAGGCAGAGGCAGAGGCAGAGGCAGAGGCAGAGGCAGAGGCAGAGGCAGAGGCAGAGGCAGAGGCAGAGGCAGAGGCAGAGGCAGCGGCGGCATCCGCGCGCGTTCGCCGCGTCACGGCGATCGCGCGCCAGCGCCGATAGTCGTCAGAACAGCAGTTTCGTCAGCGCGCCGATCGGGTCCGTGAACGCGCTCATCGGATTGACGAGCAGGAGTTGGAGCGTCTCGATCGTGTGCGCAATGATCGCGATCCCGTACACGATCTTCACGGCGGCGAGCGCCGCCACGACCTGTGCCGCGCGCGCCCAGAAGCGCCGGCCGGTGTGATCGATGTGCCGCGCGGCCGCGCGCCAGACGCCGGCGATCCACCAGATGTTGAGGAGCGACAGCGCGGCGTCGGCGAAGACGGCGGTCGGGATGGCCGCCATCGCGTGAGCCAGTGAATCGCCGCCCGGCCCTTGAGCCAACGCTGAAAATGCGCGACTTATCAGAAAGTGGCTGCCGATCGTGCGGAGCGCGGAGAGCGGCAACGGGTTCAGCCAGAAGCTGACGGAGAGCGAATAGTCGCCGCGCCAGTGCCGCACGATCCAGCGAAGCGGACCGAATCCAGGCACCGGGCGCGTGGCGGACGAAGGCGTCGTGATGTCGTCGGTCATGTTCTTGTGTGTTGTCGTGCGAACGATCCGGCCTGATCGTCGAAGGGGGCGGCGGGGCCGCGCCCGCCATTCTGCCGGCGGGGATCGCGTCGACCTGTCGGCGTGCGGCGAGCGGGCCTCGCGCGCGAATCCGTTCGCTGATGCGGCGGCGCCGGACGGCGCGGCGTCACACGGTGCGCAGCCAGCCGAGCCAGTGCACGAGCGGCGCCGCGTGTCCCCACGCCGCCTGTGCGATCCACAACGCGCCGGCCCAGGCCGTCGCGACGACGATCAGGTCGCAGTGCCCGCTGTTCCACCAGTTGAGCGAATGGCGCTTCCACAGCCACGGCACGCCGAGCGGATTCGGCCAGTCGGCGATCAGATGGACGAGGCCGCCGCACGCGAAGCCGAAGAGCGGCGCGGCCCAAAGGTGGCGATGGTCGAGCGACCGGTAGGCGAAGACGAGCATCGCGACCCACGCGACGCCCCAGTGCGTGACGGTGCGATGCGTGATCCAGAGCCGCCGCGAGCGGCTCCACCAGGCGACTTCGAGCCAGTCGGGCGCGGTGCCGCCCGCGACGCCCGCCGCGAACGCGGCGAGGCTATGGAGATGCCACGGTCCCGCCGCGCCCGCCTGCCCGACGAGCGCCGCGGCGACGAGACCCGCGGCCAAGCCGCTTGCATGATGTGCTGCGTGTGATGCCATGCCGGTGTTGCGTTGACGCGCCGCGAAATCGAAAAGGGGCGCTATCTTCGCAGATTTGGCGCGCGGCGCGCAGGGGCGGAGAAGAAAAGTTCTCGGCGCGCATCGGGCGAGGCGAACGTGAAGTTGCAAGCGGCGCGATGCGCGCGCGAGGCGACGGGTGCCGCGGATATCGCCGGCGATGTCGGCATGGCAAGGGCGGCCGGCGCGCGGTCGTCGCCGAGATATGGAATGCCGTCGAATTTCTCGATGCAACTAACTACCATTGATGATGCGGTCGGCGCGACGAAGACGCGAACGCAGTCGTTCTGCCGATTCACGGGCGGCGCCCATGCATCATGCGTCATCCGTCCATGCAACCGCCGCTTCGTACGATTCGTCCGCCGCGTCGATGTCCGGGCTCGGATCTGCCGTCTGCGTCGCCGGTCGTTCGCCGTGAATCGACCGTCATGCGATGCGAGATCGTTTTCGCGCGCCGACTGCTCGCTCCCGTCGGCAGGCTCGCCTACGAAACGCCATTTTTGTAAACGCACGCGGCCGTGCTATAAGCCTATTCATCCGGTTTTCGTGCCCCAATTAGCAAGGAGATCAAAATGGGAGACATGCAATGAACGCAACGAACCGCTTCAAGTCGACGGTGCTCGCCGCGCTCGTGAGCGCAGCCGCGGTCGGCTTCCTGCCGAGCGCGCCCGCCTACGCGAAAGGTCCGCAGCGCGTCGTGCTGGACGGCTCGGCCGTTGCCGTCGCCGACAAGTACAGCGCCGACGCCGCCGAGCAGATCTTCAAGGAAGGCGGCAACGCGGTCGACGCCGCGGTCGCGATCGCGTTTACGCTCGCCGTCACCTATCCGGAGGCGGGCAACATCGGCGGCGGCGGCTTCATGACCGTCTACATGGACGGCAAGCCGTACTTCCTCGACTATCGCGAGCGCGCGCCGCTCGCCGCGACGAAGGACATGTACCTCGACAAGGACGGCAACGTCGTCAAGGGCATGAGCCTGTACGGCGATCGCGCGGTCGGCGTGCCGGGCACGGTGGCCGGGATGTGGGAGGCGCAGAAACGCTTCGGCAAGCTGAAGTGGAAGCAGGTGCTCGCGCCCGCGATCCGCTACGCGCGCAGCGGCTTCATCGTCGACGAACAGCTCGCGCAGCGCGGCGTCGACGCGTCGAAGGAGTTCGGCGGCAAGACGAACTTCGATCAATACTTCAGCGGCCTGAAGGCGGGCGCGAACTTCAAGCAGCCGGATCTCGCGGCGGTGCTGACGCGCATCGCGAACGACGGCGCGAAGGACTTCTACGACGGCAAGACGGCCGAGCTGATCGCCGCGTCGATGAAGAAGGGCGGCGGCCTGATCACGAAGCAGGACCTCGTGCAATACAAGGCGGTCTGGCGCCAGCCGATCCAGGCGAGCTGGAACGGCTATCGCGTGATCACCGCGCCGCCGCCGAGCTCGGGCGGCATCGGCCTCGTCCAGTTGCTGAAGATGAAGGCGGACCGCAAGGCCGACTTCGACGGCGTCACGCTGAACTCGCCGCAATACGTGCACCTGATCGCCGAGATCGAGAAGCGCGTGTTCGCCGATCGCGCGCAGTACCTCGGCGACCCGGACTTCTACAAGGTGCCCGTCGCGCAATTGACCGACGACGCGTACGTCGCGAAGCGCGCGGCCGAAGTGAATCCGGAGACGCCTTCCGACACGAAGAGCGTGCAGCCGGGCCTCGGCACGACCATGCCGGAGAAGGCGGAGACGACGCACTTCTCGGTCGTCGACAAGTGGGGCAACGCGGTGTCGAACACGTACACGATCAACGGGTACTTCGGCTCGGGCGTCGTGGCCGAAGGCACGGGCATCGTGCTGAACGACGAGATGGACGACTTCTCCGCGAAGCCGGGCGTCGCGAACATGTTCGGCGTCGTCGGCAGCGACGCGAACGCGATCGAGCCGAAGAAGCGGCCGCTGTCGTCGATGTCGCCGACGATCCTGACGAAGGAGGGCAAGGTCGCGCTCGTGATCGGCACGCCGGGCGGCTCGCGGATCTTCACGTCGATCTTCCAGGTCGTCACGAACCTGTACGACTTCAAGATGCCGCTGAAGGACGCGGTGGGCGCGATGCGATTCCACCATCAGCTGCTGCCGCCGAACACGATCTTCTGGGAGCCGTACCACCCGATCGACGGCGAGCTCGCGAAGGGCATCGAAGCGAAGGGCTACACGCTGAAGGGCCAGGATTTCAGCGGCGACATCCAGGCGATCCAGATCGACGGCAAGACGCCCGAGGCCGTGTCCGATCCGCGCGGCCGCGGCGTGTCGCGCGTGATCCAGTGAGCGTGTAGCGGCGAGGGCGGAAGCGGCGGCGAACGCGCGGCGCGTCGAATGACGATGCGTTCCGCATGCGTCGCGGTCGCATCGCCTTCGCCTTGTTCCTGCCGCTTTTGCGCGTTTATCGCGCCGTTGTCCCGCCGTTCATCGCGGCGCGCTCGGCGAAAACGACAACGTCCCGCTTTCCGTCACAGGCGCGTCACGATTTTCATGTGACGAAAGCGGGACGTCGCATTCCGACGCGCGCGATGCTCGCGGCAGTCGCGCGCCGGCCGCGCTCTCGCGGTCAAACGCTCATTCGCTCTTCTGATCCGACGAAACCGCGTTGCTCGTCAGGAAGCTGTCGACCGCCGCGAGCGATTGCTCGTTCAGCGTGCCGAGAATCCCTTTCAGCTTCAGTTGCAGCTTCAGCGCGTCGAGATAGCTTTCAAACAGCTTCTGGCGGATGTTCGAGATGTCGGTGCGCAGGTTGAGCGTCTCGTACGTCGTGCTGTAGCCGACCTGGTGGGCCTTCATCGACGAGTCGTACGCGAGCCGCGCGGCCAGCAGCGACTGCTGCAGCGCGCGGATTCGCGCGCCGATCGACTGCAGTCCCGCGAGCGTCTCGCGATGGTCGGTGCTGAGCTGCTGCTCGACTTCGCGCAGCCGGTTCTGGTATTGCGTCGCGACGTGCTCGGCCTCGACCTGCCGGTAGTGCACGCTGCCGCCCGAGAAGATCGGAATCGTCACCTGCACGCCGACCGCGCTCTGATGGAAATCGGATTTGTCGGTGAGGCCGCGCAGGTTCGGATTGAGCCCGCGCGAATATGACGCGAACAGGTCGACGGTCGGCAGGTGCTCGGCGCCGATGCGCTTCGCGGCGAGCCGCGCGACGCGCAGATCGCGGTACGCCTGCTGATACGACGGATTGTCCTGCGGCTGGTAGTCGCCCGTCGGAATGCGCGGCGACGTGCCGTGCATCGCGAGGCGCGGCCAGCGCGTGAAGTCGATCGCGGAGCCGAGCAGCGTCTCGTAGCGGGCGCGGCGCGCCTCGACGTCGGTGCGCGCGAGCGCTTCGTCCGATTGCGCGAGGCTTCTGCGCGCCTCGATCTCAGCGGTGTCGCCGATCGTCTTCATTCCGAGTTGCGCCATCCTGCGCGTATCGCTTTCGAGGCGCGTGAGCGCGTCGACTTCGTCGTCGGCGAGCTGCAGCTTTTCGCGTGCGGACAGCAGATCGAAGCACGCGTTCGCGACGCGCATGATGAGCTCCTGCTTCGCGACTTCGAGCTGCTGCCGCGCGGACTCCTCGAATTCCTTCGCACGGCTCATGTCGTACAGGTACGGCATGTTGAAGAGCGCCTGCGTGACCTGTGCGGCGCCGTACGCGGCAGTGCTGCTGCCGCTCACATTGATGCCGAACAGGTTCGCGTGCGTGCCGTAGCGGCCCCATTCGAGCTGCGCGCTCGCCTGCGGCAGCATCTGCGCGCGGGCCTGCGGATATTTCTGCCGCGCGGCGTCGTATTCGGCTTTTGCCTGCAGGAATTTCGGATCGTTCGAGACGGCGTGTTGATAAGCCTCGTCGAGACAGAACGCGCGAGCCGATTCGGAACCGGTGCCGAGCGCGACGATTGCTGCGCAAACGGCAATGTAAGCCGCATTGGCGCGAAATCGAAAGAGTGTTGTCGTTAAGTGAAAACCCGCATGCCGAAATTTAGACGAGGCACCCAAATTCGCTGTTTCAAACATCTCCGTCTCCATCTCCTGCCTTGCGTCAAGCTGCCGACGCTGCAAATTAAACGTTTTAAATATTGAGTTGAAACGCATGCATCTTTTTGGTGAATTCCGGAACGTCAAAAAACCTATATAAGACGCGGCCGGCCATCTTGTTTCTACCTTGAGCGCATGATAGCCTGATTCCGGCTTGTAATCGCAGCGATAAAAAATAAACGTCGTTCGGTTATTTACGGCCATTGGCATTATTAGAGAAGTCTTGACGTCGTCTTTATTCTTTACGAGGAGATAGTTATGAAGGTCATGACGATGGAGCAGGCCAAGGCAGTTCACGGTGGTGGTCCGATCAGCTCGCTGGGCACGCTGGCAGCAGCGTCCGGTCCGCTGTTCACGGCGCTCGGCCAGTTCATGCCGACGCTCGGCGGCTATCTGCAGAACCCGAAGAGCTACAACAGCAACGGCAAGTAAGCACTAACCGTTGCATTTGCGCGGGGAGGCGCCCCCCGCGTAAAATAGTCTGGAGTTCAAGCGGCAAAAACGGTAATCCGTCGCCAATCGAGATATAAAAACATTATTCATTCGTCTTGGTTGGCAATCGGAGGAAATGATCAGGAGACAGTGGTGTCGAGGCAGCTCCGGATGGGGTCATTCGCTTTGGCGGATGCGGATTCGGGTCGATGACATCGCTAAAAGAGTAAAGGCCACCCCGATGCAAGCCATATCAGAGCAGCAAGCCCGTGCGATCCGCGGTGGAGGTTCCGCCTACGCCAACTCGGCCGCCTACACGGTTTCCCTTGCGAATCAATCGATCGGTCCCGTCGTCAGCGGGCTCTTGACCCAATACCAGGCACAGGCCGTCAACCAATTCAAGATGGCGCTGGGGTCCGGCAGCTAAGCCCGATCCCAGGTATCGCCAGAGCCGCGTTCCGCTGAGGTCGGACGCGGCGTTCACGCCGCGCTCGCGCGATGGCTTCGAGCCAAGCCGCGCCGCGCGCGGGCCGGTATTGTCGTGCTCAGCGATTCGCAAGCTATGTGGTTCAACACCAATAAAGTCAGGCCCATTCTTCAGGACGAGGTGACCGAGTGCGGTCTCGCGTGCCTTGCGATGATCGCGACCTGGCACGGCCGCGACACGACGTTGCGCACGCTGCGCAACCGGTATCCCGTCAAGATCGATTCCGGCCTGTCGTTCTTCGACCTGATGGAGATCGGGAACGACCTTGGGATGCGCGCGCGGGGGCTTCAGTTCGAGGCGAACGAGATCGATGCGCTGAAGCTGCCCTGCATCCTGCACTGGGGGATGAACCACTACGTCGTGCTGACGAAGGTGTGCTACGGCAGCGTGCACATCGTCGATCCGGCGCTGGGCGAGACGAAGCTGCCGCTCGCGCAAGCGCTCGCGCAGATCACGGGCTACGCGCTCGAACTCAATCCGGACATCGGCTTCAAGCACGTCGGCACGTCCGACAAGATCCATCTGCGCGACTATCTGGTCGGCCTGACGGGCATTCGCAAGAGCATCCTGCTCGGCGTCGCGGGCGGCATCGCCGCGCAGTTGCTGCTGCTGCTCGGGCCGTCGTATGTGCAGTTGACGATCGACGAGGCGCTGAAGAAGACCGACGTCGACATCCTGTACCTGCTGACGATCCTGTTCGGCATCGTGTTCCTGTTCGACACGCTGTACGCGAACCTCGTCGGCAACATCAAGAGCTACCTGCGCAACATCGTGTCGCAGCAGCTGTCGTCGAACATGGTCGGGCATCTCGCGCGGCTGCCGATCAGCTATTACCTGTTCCATAACACGGGCGATTCGATCTCGCGCGTCGCGTCGGTGTCCGAGATCGGCCGCTTTCTCGTCGACGGGCTGATCGGCGGGCTGCTCAATATCTTCACGTGCGTCGTCACGCTCGTGCTGATGCTGTACTACAGCCCGGTGCTCGCCGGCATCAGCCTCGCGGGGATGGTGCTGTTCGCGCTGTCGCGGCTCGCGATCCAGCCGCAATTGCAGGATGCGATGTCGCAGATCCTGACGCGCGGCGCCGAGGCCGACGCGCTCCTGATCGAGAACATCCGCTCCGCGCATTCGATCAAGCTGCTGTCGTCGGAGACGTCGCGCAGCAGCCTGTGGGTGAATGCGTTCACGCAGAAGCTGCAGGCGGTCCGCCAGCAGGAGCGGCTGCAACTGCTGTTCGATGCGATCTCGAAGGGCATCGTCCACATCGAGCAACTGGTCATCGTCACGTACGGCGCGTGGCTCGTGATGCACGGGCAGAGCACGATCGGGATCATCTACGCGTTCATTCAATACAAGAACCTGTTCGCCGACAAGTTCATCGATTCGATCCAGCTCTACGTGCGGCGCAAGGTGCTGCAGGTCCACATGGACCGCGTCGCCGACGTGCTTCAGACCGAGACCGAAGAGCCTGCGCCCGACGCGCCGGTGCGCTCGATCGAGCATTTCGACGGCTCGCTGTCGATCCGTGCGCTGACGTACACACCGAAGGGCGGCCGCCGTGCGATCCTCGAGAACATCGATCTCGACGTGCCGGCCGGTGCGAAAGTGGCGATCGTCGGCCGCACCGGCAGCGGCAAGACGACGCTGCTGAACCTGATCTGCGGGCTCTATCAGTCGACGCCGGGCATGCTGTTCGTCGGCGGCGTCGATGTGTCCGAGGTGAATTTGAGGCTCTACCGCAAGCACGTCGCGGCCGTCACGCAGTCGGATCAGCTGTTTCGCGGCACGATCCGCGACAACATCACGAACTTCGCACCCGCGCCGCGCCTGGGCGCGATGCACGAGGCGGCGCGCCTCGCGTGCATCGACCGCGAAATCGACGTGCTCGACAACCGCTACGACACGCCGCTCGGCGACACGCAGAAGTTCCTGTCGGCCGGGCAGATGCAGCGCCTGTTGATCGCGCGCGCGCTGTACTGCGAGCCGCGACTTCTGATCCTCGACGAATTCTCGTCGAATCTCGATCAGGCGACGACGCACGAGATCTGCCGCAACGTGCTGACGCTGCCGTGCACGATCGTGCTCGTCACGCACGATGCGTCGATCCTGTCGATGGTTGACCGCATCTACGAGATGCGCGACGGCCGCCTCGCCGAGATCACGCCCGAGCGGCAGCCGGAACTGGAGGTGCCAAGATGACGCTGATGCGGCTCTTTCTGTTCAATGCGTTCTCGTATTGCTTTTTCGTGCGGCGGATCGTCAAGCGGATCGCGCTCGGCCGCTCGCCCGAGCGCGGGCTCGGCATGATGCGCTGGTGCGCGGGCGCCTGCCTGCGTCTCTTTCCGTCGATCCGCTGTTCGATCGAGATGTCGGTTAGACACATGCTGAGCACGCACCTGAACGATGATCCCGCGCGCATTCGCGGCGTCGCCGACGGGATCGTCCGCGAGCTGTTCGAGGCCGAGGTCGCCGGACTGATGCTGCGCTCGCACAGCATCGCGTCGATGAAGGCGATGCTCGACCGGATGGAATGCGAAGGCGAGCCCGCGCTGCGCGAGGCGCTCGCGCGCGGCGGCCCGCTGATGCTCGCGGGCCTGCACTTCGGCAACCTGATGCTGTTCGTCACGAAGCTGCGGCTGATGATTCCCGAAGACCGCAAGATGATGATCGTGATGCACAAGGACGCGCCGGGTGCGTTCTTCGACGATGCGCTGCGCCTCGTCGAGGAATACGGCGCGGGCAAGATCGAGCTGATCGACATCGAGCAGCGCGTGCATTTGCGCCGGCTCGTCACGGGGCTGCGCAAGGAATCGCCCGTGTTCCTGCTGTTCTCCGACCTGCACGGCCGCTTCGGCAAGACCAACGCGTGCCGGCTCGGCGGCCGCTGGGTGCGGCTCGCGGGCGGCGGCGTGAAGCTCGCGGTCGAGCACGACATTCCGCTCCTCGTGTCGTACGCGACTGGCGTGCCGTTTCGCGACACGTGCAAGATGCATTTCGTCGAGCTCGACGCGCGGCCCGCGTCGCGGATGCTCGGCGTCGTCGACGAGATATCGCGCGTCGCGGCGACCCATCAGCGGATCGCCGACAAGCTCGAGGACGCGCTCGTGAAGCAGCCCGAACAGTGGCACTTCTGGGAGCACTTCACGCCTTACCTGATGCCATCCCCGTTGCTCGAGCAGAACGCGCGCGCCGCCGCGCCGCCGCTGCGCAGCGCCTGACGAGTTTCGCCCATGCCCACCTGGATGACCACCCTGAGAGAGCAGAAGACGCCGCGCAAGCTGACGCGCGGCACGACGTTCGGCACCGTGATCAACGGTGTCGTCGACGTGCCGGTGTCGATGCGCTTCTTCTGCTATCTGTCGATCGCGATGTTCGCGATGTTCGTCGTCGCGCTCGTCCGTCTGACGTACGCGAACACCGAGAACGTGATGGGCATGCTGACGCCGCGCACGGGCTTGATCGGCGTCGGCGCGCCGCCCGGATGGGCGGTGCGCGAGTTGTACATCGCGAAGGACCAGCACGTGAAAGCCGGGCAGAAGCTCCTGAGCGTCACGCGCGATACGAGCTTCGTGTCGCAGGCGAACAACGTGCAGGGGATGCGCGAGTCGATCAAGCGGCAGCGCGTCGAGGTCGATCAGCAAATCGACGCGGCGAAGCTCGAATACCAGTCGACCATCGAGCAGATCAAGCAGCAGATTGCCGCGCTGTCGGAGAGCCGCGCGCTCATCGACAAGCAGATCCAGGACCAGAAGCGGATCGTGTCCGAATACCAGGAGCGCCGCGATCGCGTGAAGCAGCTGCTGAACGAGCAGGTCGTCACGCTCGAGCAGTACAACCAGGTGAACACGCAGTACCTGCAGGCGGGCCAGGCGTATCAGGACCTGATGCTGCGCCGCGCCGATCTCGTGAAGAACGCGATGAAGCTGCGCGGCGATCTCGACACGGTGCAGAGCAAGTACGACGGCTCGAACGCCGAGCTGAAGATCAAGCAGGAAGAGCTGAACTCGAAGGAATACAACATCGACGAGAGCGTCAACCAGGTGCTGTACGCGCCCGCCGACGGGCAGATCGTGCGGCTCGATGTCGTGCAGGGCAGCGTGATCGATCCGCCCGGCACGCGCGTCGTCGAGATCCTGCCCGCGAAGGCGGACGGGCTGATCGCCGAGCTGTACATCCCGTCGTCGAAGGCGGGATTCGTCAAGCCCGGCCAGGAAGTGAAGCTCGCGTACGGCAGCTATCCGGTCGAAAAGTTCGGCACTTATCGCGGCAAGCTGGTGTCGGTGTCGCCCGTGGCGTTTACCGCGAAGGAACTGAACCTGCCGACCGACGCGGGTTCGCCGCAGACCTACTTCAAGAGCTGGGTCGAGCTCGCCGACCGCAAGCCGGCGTTCGAAGGCACGTCGCTCGCGCTGAAGGCCGGGATGACGCTGCGGGCGGACATCGTGCTCGAGAAGCGCAGCTTGCTCGAATGGCTGTTCGAACCGTTGTATCGGATCCGGCAGCGGATGTTCGGTACGCCCGCGTGACGTTCGATGCGCAAGGGTGACAAGCATCGCCGTCAACGCGCGCGCCGTGGCTGGCGCGCCCCGGTGTCTTGCTGGCTCGGCGCGACGCTACTCGCGTGCGCGTGGTCCGCGCACGCGCAGGACAGCGGCGCGGCGAGATGGCGCGACGGCGCGGACGGCATCGGCTTCTTTCCAGGCGGCGACGCGCCGGGCTTCGGCTCGAGCGTGTGGGGGCCGGTGCCGGGCGGCGCGCGGCGGGAGGCGGCACGCACCGCGTCGCCGGCTGCGGGGAGCGGTTCGGCGCCGAACGGCGGCGCGGCCGCCGATGCGGCTGCCTCATTGGCCTCGGACCCGAATGCGCCGCGTCCGCGCAAGCTCACCGAAGAAAAGATCACGCTCGGCCAGCGCGCCGCGCCGCCGCCGGGCGGACTGCGCGCGCGCGCCGAAGGCGACGACGGCGTCGGCTTCGCCGACGCGCCGGGCGGTTCGCCGGCGGACGACGCGCCGCCCGCGGCCGCGTGCGGCGACGGCCCGTGCGCGCCGGACAGCGGCGCGCCGCAGCCCCCGCCCGCCGACGCGTCGCCGCGCTTCATCGCCGGCGTGCGCTACGACCGGATGCCGTACGAGCTGCATCCGATCGACCCGGAGATGCTGCCCGACCTGCCGGAGGCGCAGGGCCCGACGCTCGTCGAGCAGTTGCAGGGCGACGACAGCAACATGATCGGGATCGGCTGGCACTACGTGCTGTCGACGGGACGCTCGACGCCCGTGACGACGTCGACGGCGGCGCTCGGACTCGGCAGCTTCGTGAACCCTGGCTCCGCCGTGTCTATCAGCAACACGAACACGTTCGCGTTCACGTTCACGCATTTCTTCGGCGAGCACGTCGCGGCCGAGATCGTCGGTGGAATTCCGCCCGAGCTGACGATGCGCGGCCACGGCAGCATCGGGCTGCCGTTCGACAAGATTTTCCCGGGCGCGCAGGGCCGGCTGCCGCTCGTCGATCTCGGCAACACGCAGAGCAATCCGCTCGGCACGACGCGCGCGTGGCTCGCGTCGACCGTGTTCAAGTATTACCTCGGCAAGCGCGAAGACCGGTTCCGGCCGTACGTCGGCCTCGGCATCAGCTACACGCGCTTCACGAATTCGAACCTGAACCCCGTGTTCGCCAACAAGCTCGCGTCGCTCGGCGGATTGCTGTCGGCGGGCATCTCGCTCGGCGAGCTGCAATCGCTGCTTGCCGATCCGGGCGCGCTCGATCGTCTGCTGCAGGCGGGCGCAAATCTGGTCTTGCCGAATGGCGTCCGGGCGACGGCGAGCGTGAAGAGTACGTGGACGCCCGTTTTCGTCGTCGGTGCGAACTATCAGCTGACTCGCCAGTTATCGCTGTCGACGGCGCTCTCGTACATTCCGCTCAAGGCGGCGATCACGCTCAACATCAACGATGCGAAGCGGATACTCGCGTCGAGCACGACGACGCTTTCCGCGAACGTCCTGCTCTGCACGATGCTGCTCAATTACCGGTTCTGACCGGCGCGGCATGACTGCGCGGCGTCGGCCAGCCTGTTCCGTCGGTTGTCGGAGAGCGGCGCTTCGGCAGCGGCTCGTTGCAACCGGCCCTCCGCAACCGGCCGTCCGCAACCGGCCCTCCGCAACCGGCCGTCCGGCGTCGCTCGCGGCCGTCGGCCTCACGAACACCGGCGCGCAGTCATTCCCCCGACACCCGAGCCTGCGATAATGTCCGCGGAACGCGTCTGCGACGCGCAGCAAGGAGGCCGACATGAGCGAGAAGGAAACGCGGCGCGACACGGCGCCGCTGCACGAGCGGCAGCGCCGCTTCGAGGAGGATCTCGTCGACGCGTACGACGAAGAGCTCGAGATGGAGCTCGACGATCGTCGCTTCGACGACGACGAATCGCTCTTTTCCGCCGAGCGCCGCGAGGCGCGCAAGCACTATTTCCGCGAGCTGTTCCGCATGCAGGGCGAGCTCGTGAAGCTGCAGGACTGGGTTGTGAGCACCGGGCACCGGCTCGTCGTGATCTTCGAGGGGCGCGACGCGGCGGGCAAGGGCGGCGTGATCAAGCGCATCACGCAGCGGCTGAATCCGCGCGTGTGCCGGGTCGCCGCGCTGCCGGCGCCGAGCAACCGCGAGCGCACGCAATGGTACTTCCAGCGCTACGTCGCGCATCTGCCCGCGGGCGGCGAGATCGTGCTGTTCGACCGGAGCTGGTACAACCGCGCGGGCGTCGAGCGCGTGATGAACTTCTGCACTGACGATGAGCACGAAGAGTTCTACCGGTCGGTGCCGGAATTCGAGAAGATGCTTGCGCGCAGCGGGATCCAGATCGTCAAGTACTGGTTCTCGATCACCGACGACGAGCAGGAAGTGCGCTTCCAGAACCGCATCGACGATCCGCTCAAGCAATGGAAGCTGAGCCCGATGGATTTCGAGAGCCGGCGCCGCTGGGAGGCGTATACGGCGGCGAAGGAGGAGATGCTCACGCGCACGCACATCCCCGAGGCGCCGTGGTGGGTCGTGCAGGCGGTCGACAAGAAGCGCGCGCGGCTCAACTGCATGCACCATCTGCTGAGCCTCGTGCCGTACTACGAGATCGAGCGCGATCCGGTGCATCTGCCGCAGCGAGAGCATCACGACGACTACATCCGGCGTCCGGTGCCGGCGGATATGATCGTCCCGGAGCTTTACTGAGACTGCGGCCGGGCAACCGGCGTCCGCCGCAGCGGGACGGCGCGCGGGCCTGTCGGCGAAGGATTGACAAACCGCGCGCGCCGGCTCAAGCTTGCGCTCATGAATTCCCGTTGCTTCCCCATCGCGCACATTATTCGCACCATTCATCGAATGGTGGGTTAGCGCGCGTCCGAACGCAATCACAGCAACCCGCCCCGTGAGGCGGGTTTTTTGTTTCCGTCTCCCGGGCGTCCATCTCCAGGAGAGCTTGTCATGCAGTCAGCCGACGCCGTGACGGAAACACCCGAAGCCCGCATGCCCGATGCAGCCGCGACGATCGCGGCCCACGCGAGCGCACTCGACGATTACCTGAAGCTGATTTTGAACGCGCGCGTCTACGACGTCGCGCGCGAGACGGCGCTCGATTACGCGCGGAACCTGTCGGCGCGCGTGCGCAACACGGTCTGGCTGAAGCGCGAGGACACGCAGCCGGTGTTCTCGTTCAAGATTCGCGGCGCGTACAACAAGATGGCGCATCTATCCGCCGACGCGCTCGCGCGTGGCGTGATCACCGCGTCGGCGGGCAATCACGCGCAGGGCGTCGCGCTCGCGGCGGCGCGGCTCGGCGTGAAGGCGACGATCGTCGTGCCTCAGACGGCGCCGCAGGTGAAGGTCGATGCGGTGCGCGCGCACGGCGGCGCGTTCGTCGACGTCGTGCAGGCGGGCGAGTCGTACAGCGACGCCTATGCGCACGCGCTGCGCCTGCAGCAGCGCGACGGGCTCGCGTTCATTCCGGCGTTCGACGATCCGTACGTGATCGCCGGGCAGGGCACGGTCGCGAAGGAAGTGCTGCATCGGCATTCGGGGCCGATCCATGCGATCTTCGTGCCGATCGGCGGCGGCAGCCTGGCTGCGGGCGTCGCCGCATACGTGAAGGCGCTGCGCCCCGAGATCAGGGTGATCGGCGTGCAGACCGACGATTCGTGCGCGATGAAGCGCTCGCTCGCGGCAGGCGAGCGCGTCGCGCTGCCCGAGGTCGGCCTCTTCTCCGACGGCACCGCCGTGAA
>NZ_LOVS01000057.1:0-35930 GCF_001523835.1 Burkholderia sp. ABCPW 14
CCCTTCGCCCTTCGCCCTTCGCCCTTCGCCCTTCGCCCTTCGCCCTTCGCCCTTCGCCCTTCGCCCTTCGCCCTTCGCCCTTCGCCCTTCGCCCTTCGCCCGCGGCCCGCGGCAGCATCCGACAACGCCACGATCCCCCCGCACAAGCCGCCGCCCCGGCCGCGCGATCGCGCACCGTCATCATCCGTTCATCTGTAACGACCGTAATTCGTTGAAAAATAGGATGCTGGACTGTAACCGCCATGGGGACGTAGCATCATGCAACCTCGCGCCGCAAACGGCGCATCCCGCTCTTTTGCGACGCGACCGGGCCGCAGCCGACCCGCCGCGCCGACCGCGAACGCGGCTCATCCGCGCCTGTCGTACGCGCTGCATGCCGACCTCCAGATCGAACCGATGGACAACCAAGAAAAGCCCACTCCTCGCTCGCCCGCCCACCCGCCGTCGGGCCCCGACACGCCCCGCTCGCGCCGCAAGCTGATGACGTTCTGCGCGCTCGCGGCCGTCGCGATCGGCGGCCTCCTGTGGTGGCATCCGTGGAAGAACGGCGCAAGCAGCGCGACCGCCGCGAGCCAGCCAGGCGGCGCGAGCCAGCCGGGCGGCGCGCGCAAGCGAGGCGGACCGGCCGCGCTCGCGAATCTGCCGCAGCCCGTCCAGGTCGCGGCCGCGACGCGCGGCGAGATGCCCATCATCCTCAACGCGCTCGGCACCGTCACGCCGCTCGCGAACGTGACGGTCAGGACCCAGTTGTCCGGATACCTGCAGTCCGTATCGTTTCAGGAAGGCCAGATCGTCAGGAAAGGCGACGTGCTCGCGCAGATCGATCCGCGCCCCTACCAGATCACGCTCGCGAACGCGCAAGGCGCGCTCGCGCGCGACGAGGCGCTCCTCGCGACCGCGCGCCTCGACCTCAAGCGCTACCAGACGCTCGTCGCGCAGGACTCGATCGCGAAGCAGACGGCCGACACGCAGGCGTCGCTCGTCAAGCAGTACGAAGGCACAGTGCAGATCGACCGCGCGGCAATCGACTCCGCGAAGCTCAACCTGACTTACGCGCGGATCACGGCGCCCGCGTCGGGCCGCGTCGGCCTGCGGCAGGTCGATCCGGGCAACTACGTGACGCCGTCGGATACGAACGGCATCGTCGTCATCACGCAATTGCAGCCGATGAGCGTGATCTTCACGACGTCGGAAGACAACCTGCCGTCGATCCTCAAGCAGGTGAGCGCCGGCAGCAAGCTGTCGATCACCGCGTACAACCGCAACAACACGACGCCGCTCGAAACCGGCGTGCTCGATACGCTCGACAACCAGATCGACACGTCGACGGGCACCGTGAAGCTGCGCGCGACGTTCGAGAACAAGAGCAACCTGCTGTTCCCGAATCAGTTCGTCAACACGCGCCTGCTCGTCGACACGATGCGCGACGCGACGATCGTGCCGACCTCGGCCGTGCTGACGGGCTCGATCGGCCAGTTCGTCTACGTCGTGAAGCCGGACAACACCGTGACCGTGCGCAAGGTGAAGCCCGGCCCGATCGACGGCGAGCGCACGAGCATCGTCGACGGGCTCGCGGTCGGCGAGCGCGTCGTGACGGACGGCTCCGACCGGCTGCGCGAAGGCTCGGCGATCACGATCCCGGCCGAGCAGCCGAAGCACGCGCCGGGCGCGAAAGGCGCGTCGGCCGCATCGGCCGCATCGGCCGCGTCCGGCGCGCACGGCGGGCACAAGCGCCGCGGCGCGTCGCAGGCGCAATCGCAATGACGCCGGCTGACCGATGAATCCGTCCCGCGTCTTCATTCTTCGCCCGGTCGGCACCGCGCTGCTGATGGCGGCGATCCTGCTCGCCGGCCTCGTCGCGCTGCGCTTTTTGCCGCTCGCCGCACTCCCCGAGGTCGACTATCCGACGATCCAGGTCCAGACCTTCTATCCGGGCGCGAGCCCCGAGGTGATGACGTCGTCCGTCACCGCGCCGCTCGAGCGGCAGTTCGGGCAGATGCCGTCGCTCAACCAGATGTCGTCGCAGAGCTCGGCGGGCGCGTCCGTCATCACGCTGCAGTTCAGCCTCGACCTGCCGCTCGACGTCGCCGAGCAGGAAGTGCAGGCGGCGATCAACGCGGCCGGCAACCTGCTGCCGTCGGACCTCCCCGCGCCGCCCATCTACGCGAAGGTCAATCCGGCCGACGCGCCCGTCATCACGCTCGCCGTCACGTCGAAGACGTTGCCCCTCACGCAGGTGCAGGATCTCGCCGACACGCGGCTCGCGATGAAGATCTCGCAGGTGGCGGGCGTCGGCCTCGTCAGCCTGTCTGGCGGCAATCGGCCGGCCGTGCGGATTCAGGCGAACCCGCTCGCGCTCGCGTCGTACGGCCTCAATCTCGACGACCTGCGCACGACGATCTCGAACCTGAACGTCAATACGCCGAAGGGCAATTTCGACGGCCCGACGCGCGCGTACACGATCAACGCGAACGACCAGCTGACGAGCGCCGATCAATACCAGGACGCCGTCGTCGCGTACAAGAACGGCCGGCCCGTGATGCTGACCGATGTCGCGAAGATCGTCGCCGGCGCGGAGAACACGAAGCTCGGCGCGTGGGTCGATTCCGAGCCCGCGATCATCCTGAACGTGCAGCGGCAGCCGGGCGCGAACGTGATCCAGACGGTCGACAACATCAAGGCGATCCTGCCGAAGCTGCAGGAATCGCTGCCCGCCGCGCTCGACGTGCAGATCGTCACCGACCGCACGACGATGATCCGCGCCGCCGTGCGCGACGTGCAGTTCGAGCTCGGGCTCGCGGTCGCGCTCGTCGTGCTCGTGATGTACCTGTTCCTCGCGAACGTCTACGCGACGATCATCCCGAGCCTGTCGGTGCCCTTGTCGCTGATCGGCACGCTCGCGGTGATGTACCTGTCGGGCTTCTCGCTGAACAACCTGTCGCTGATGGCGCTCACGATCGCGACGGGCTTCGTCGTCGACGACGCGATCGTGATGATCGAGAACATCGCGCGCTACGTCGAGGAAGGCGAGTCCGCGCTCGAAGCGGCGCTGAAGGGCTCGAAGCAGATCGGCTTCACGATCATCTCGCTGACGGTGTCCCTCATCGCCGTGCTGATTCCGCTCCTCTTCATGGGCGACGTCGTCGGGCGGCTGTTCCACGAGTTCGCGATCACGCTCGCGGTGACGATCGTGATCTCGGCCATCGTATCGCTCACGCTCGTGCCGATGATGTGCGCGAAGCTCCTGCGCCACACACCGCCGCCCGAGAGCCATCGCTTCGAGGCGAGGGTGCACGTGCTGATCGATCGCATGATCGCGCGCTACGGCATCGCGCTGCAGTGGGTGCTGAACCGGCAGCGCTCGACGCTCGTCGTCGCGGTGCTGACGCTCGCGCTCACCGCCCTCCTCTACGTCGAGATTCCGAAGGGCTTCTTCCCGACCCAGGACACGGGCGTGATCCAGGCGATCACGCAGGCGCCGCAGGCGGTGTCGTACGGCGCGATGGCCGAGCGGCAGCAGGCGCTCGCCGCCGAGATCCTGAAGCATCCGGACGTCGAGAGCCTCACGTCGTTCATCGGCGTCGACGGCTCGAACATCACGCTGAACAGCGGCCGGATGCTGATCAACCTGAAGCCGCGCGACGCGCGCAGCGAGTCGGCGAGCGACGTAATCCGCTCGCTGCAGCAGCAGGTGTCGAACATCCCCGGCATTTCGCTCTACATGCAGCCGGTGCAGGATCTGACGATCGACTCGACGGTGAGCCCGACGCAGTATCACTTCATGCTGACGAGCCCGAATCCGGACGAGTTCACGACCTGGGTGCCGAAACTCGTCGAGCGGCTGAAGAAGGAGCCGTCGCTCGCCGACGTCGCGACCGACCTGCAGAACAACGGCAAGTCGGTCTACATCGAGATCGACCGGGCGACCGCCGCGCGCTTCGGGATCACGCCCGCGACCGTCGACAACGCGCTCTACGACGCGTACGGCCAGCGGATCGTGTCGACGATCTTCACGCAGTCGAACCAGTACCGCGTGATCCTCGAATCCGAGCCGCAGATGCAGCACTACACCGAATCGCTGAACGGCATCTATCTGCCGTCGGCGGGCAGCGGCCAGGTACCGCTGTCGACGATCGCGACGTTCCACGAGCGGCCCGCGCCGCTCCTCGTGTCGCATCTGTCGCAGTTCCCGGCGACGACGATCTCGTTCAACCTCGCGCCGGGCGCGTCGCTCGGCGAGGCGGTCAAGGCGATCGACGCGGCGGAGCACGAGCTCGGGTTGCCCGCGTCGTTCCAGACGCGCTTCCAGGGCGCGGCGCTCGCGTTCCAGGCATCGCTGTCGAACCAGCTGTTCCTGATCCTCGCCGCGATCATCACGATGTACATCGTGCTCGGCGTGCTGTACGAGAGCTACATCCATCCGATCACGATCCTGTCGACGCTGCCGTCGGCGGGCGTGGGCGCCCTGCTCGCGCTGATGATCACCGGGCACGACCTCGACATCATCGGGATCATCGGCATCGTGCTGCTCATCGGCATCGTGAAGAAGAACGCGATCATGATGATCGACTTCGCGCTCGAAGCCGAGCGCGTCGAGGGCAAGCCGCCGCGCGAGGCGATCTATCAGGCGTGCCTGCTGCGCTTCCGGCCGATCCTGATGACGACGCTGGCCGCGCTGCTCGGCGCCGTGCCGCTCATCGTCGGCTCCGGCGCGGGCTCCGAGCTGCGCCAGCCGCTCGGGATCGCGATCGCGGGCGGGCTCATCGTGTCGCAGGTGCTGACGCTCTTCACGACGCCCGTGATCTACCTCGGCTTCGACGCGCTCGCGCGCCGCATCCGCGGCTTCTTTGATCGCTCCGGTCCAACGGCCGCGCATCCGGACGCGTAAATGAACCTGTCGCGTCCGTTCATCACCCGCCCCGTCGCGACGACGCTGCTCGCGCTCGGGATCGCGCTCGCCGGCCTGTTCGCGTTCGTCCAGCTGCCCGTCTCGCCGCTGCCGCAAGTCGACTTCCCGACGATCATGGTGCAGGCGTCGCTTCCCGGCGCGAGCCCCGATACTGTCGCGACGAGCGTGACGAGCCCGCTCGAGCGGCACTTGGGCTCGATCGCGGACGTCTCCGAAATGACGTCGATGAGCTCCGTCGGCAACGCGCGGATCGTGCTGCAGTTCAACCTGAACCGCGACATCGACGGCGCCGCGCGCGACGTGCAGGCGGCGATCAACGCCGCGCGCGCCGACCTGCCCGCGAGCCTGAAGAGCAACCCGACGTACCGCAAGGTCAATCCGGCCGACTCGCCGATCATGGTCTTGTCGCTGACGTCGAAGACGGCGTCGCCCGCGAAGCTGTACGACGCAGCGTCGACGGTGCTCCAGCAGTCGCTGTCGCAGATCGACGGAATCGGCCAGGTCAGCTTGAGCGGCTCGGCGAACCCGGCCGTGCGCGTCGAGCTCGAGCCGCACGCGCTCTTCCACTACGGCATCGGCCTCGAAGACGTGCGCGCCGCACTGGCGTCGGCGAACGCGAACAGCCCGAAGGGCGCGATCGAATTCGGCCCGAACCACTATCAGCTATACACGAACGACCAGGCATCGCAGGCGTCGCAGTACAAGGATCTCGTGATCGCGTACCGCAACCACGCGGCCGTGAGCCTCTCGGACGTGTCGACCGTCGTCGATTCGGTCGAAGACCTGCGCAACCTCGGCCTCGCGAACGGCGACCGCGCGGTGCTCGTGATCCTGTACCGGTCGCCGGGCGCGAACATCATCGAGACGATCGACCGCGTGAAGACGGCGCTACCGCAGCTGACGGCCGCGCTGCCCGCCGACATCCAGGTCTCGCCGGTGCTCGACCGGTCGAGAACCATCCGCGCGTCGCTCGCCGACACCGAGCACACCCTGCTCATCGCGGTGAGCCTCGTCGTGATGGTCGTGTTCCTGTTCCTGCGCAACTGGCGCGCGACGCTGATTCCGAGCGTCGCGGTGCCGATCTCGATCGTCGGCACGTTCGGCGCGATGTACCTGCTCGGCTTTTCGCTGAACAACCTGTCGCTGATGGCGCTCATCGTCGCGACGGGCTTCGTCGTCGACGACGCGATCGTCGTGCTCGAGAACATCTCGCGCCACATCGAGAACGGCACGCCGCGGCTGCAGGCCGCGTTCGACGGCGCGCGCGAGGTCGGCTTCACGGTGCTGTCGATCAGCCTGTCGCTCGTCGCCGTGTTCCTGCCGATCCTGCTGATGGGCGGCATCGTCGGGCGCCTGTTCCGCGAGTTCGCGCTCACGCTGTCGCTCGCGATCGGCGTGTCGCTCATCGTATCGCTGACGCTGACGCCGATGATGTGCGCGCGACTCCTGCCCGAAGCACACGATCCGCGCGACGAAGGCCGCTTCGCGCGCTGGCTCGAGCGCGGCTTCGCGCGGATGCAGCGCGGCTACGAGCACACGCTGTCGTGGGCGCTGCGCCACCCGCGCACGATTCTCATGACGCTCGTCGCAACGATCGCGCTCAACGTGTTCCTGTACATCGTCGTGCCGAAGGGCTTCTTCCCGCAGCAGGACACGGGCCTCATGGTGGGCGGCATCCAGGCCGATCAGACGACGTCGTTCCAGGCAATGAAGCTCAAGTTCACCGAGATGATGCGCATCGTCAGCGCGAATCCGAACGTCGCGAACGTCGCGGGCTTCACGGGCGGCGCGCAGACCAACTCGGGCTTCATGTTCGTCGCGCTGAAGGACAAGCCGGGGCGCAAGCTGTCGGCCGACCAGGTGATCCAGCAACTGCGGCCGCAGCTCGCCGACGTCGCGGGCGCGCGCACGTTCCTGCAGGCCGCGCAGGACATCCGGATGGGCGGCCGGCAGAGCAACGCGCAGTATCAGTTCACGCTGCTCGGCGATTCGACGGCCGAGCTGTACAAGTGGGGGCCGATCCTCACGGAAGCGCTGCAGAAGCGCCCCGAGCTCGCCGACGTGAACTCCGACCAGCAGCAAGGCGGCCTCGAGGCGATGGTGACGATCGACCGCGCGACGGCCGCGCGCCTCGGCATCAAGCCCGCGCAGATCGACAACACGCTGTACGACGCGTTCGGCCAGCGCCAGGTGTCGACGATCTACAACCCGCTCAATCAGTACCACGTCGTGATGGAAGTCGCGCCGCAATACTGGCAGAGCCCGGAGATGCTGAAGCAGGTGTACATCAGCACGTCGGGCGGCAGCGCGAGCGGCGCGCAGACGACGAACGCCGCGGCGGGCACGTACGTCGCGACGTCGGCGGCCGGCACGTCGTCGCAGAGCGCCGCCGCGATCGCCGCCGATTCGGCGCGCAACCAGGCGCTCAACTCGATCGCGTCGAGCGGCAAGTCGAGCGCGTCGTCGGGCGCGGCGGTGTCGACGTCGAAGTCGACGATGGTGCCCCTGTCCGCGATCGCGAGCTTCGGGCCGAGCACGACGCCGCTGTCGGTCAACCACCAGGGCCTCTTCGTCGCGACGACGATCTCGTTCAACCTGCCGCCCGGCGTGTCGCTGTCGAAGGCGACGCAGGCGATCTACCAGACGATGGCCGAGATCGGCGTGCCGCCGACGATCCAGGGCGGCTTCCAGGGCACGGCGCAGGCGTTCCAGCAGTCGCTGAAGGATCAGCCGATCCTGATCCTCGCGGCGCTCGCGGCCGTCTACATCGTGCTCGGGATCCTGTACGAGAGCTACATCCATCCGATCACGATCCTGTCGACGCTGCCGTCGGCGGGCGTCGGCGCCCTGCTCGGCCTGCTGCTCTTCAAGACCGAGTTCAGCATCATCGCGCTGATCGGCGTGATTCTCCTCATCGGCATCGTGAAGAAGAACGCGATCATGATGGTCGACTTCGCGATCGACGCGTCGCGGCAGGGCAAGTCGTCGTTCGATGCGATCCACGAAGCGTGCCTGCTGCGGTTCCGGCCGATCATGATGACGACGATGGCGGCGCTCCTCGGCGCGCTGCCGCTCGCGTTCGGCCACGGCGACGGCGCCGAGCTGCGCGCGCCGCTCGGGATCGCGATCGTGGGCGGGCTCATCGTGTCGCAGATGCTGACGCTCTATACGACGCCCGTCGTCTATCTGTACATGGACCGGCTGCGCGTATGGGCCGAAAAGCGGAAGAATCGCGGCGCGGCGGGCGGCCCGGCGGTCGCAGGCGAGTGACGCTCGGGCGGGCGCGACGCGGACCGGGCGGGCCGATCCGCGCGGCGCGCGCCGGCCTCGCGGATCGTCGGCCGTGCGTTGGCATGCCGCCTCTCGCGCCCCGCGCGGGCGACGGCGCGCCGCTGCCCGCGTCGCCCGGAAGCGCGTCGCCCGGCACCCCATCGCGTGCGAAGCCGCCGTGTCACAAATGCTTACGCCTGATACGAAGCCCGTCGTCTATTCATGAATGAGCGGGCCGCGCGGCCGGCGGGAAAACCGCCGCCGCGCAGCACCGCCCGCGAACGCCCCCGGCACCGGCGGTCGGCGCGAATTCGCGCACTCGCGCCGTCATGTGCGCCAGCCCACCGCCGCGCGCCGGGCCTTGATCCGAATCTCGTTTCGGCGTCAACGATCGGACGTGAATTCGGCATACACTTGTACGCTCGTCGTCAGTCCCTCGTGGAGGGCGCCATTGACGCAGCGCAATGCAAGGAGCGGTTTCATGTCGATGAAGGTACTGCTGATTGGCGCGTCCGGCCGCACGGGCCGCGCGCTTGCGGACCTGCTGCTCAAGCAGCAGGATTTCGAGGTCACGGCGCTCGTGCGCCGGCCTGATTACGCGCTGCCGGGCGCGAAAGTCGTCGTCGCCGACCTGGCGAACGACTTCTCGTCCGCGTTCAGCGGCATCACACACGCAATCTATGCGGCGGGCTCCGCCGAATCCGAAGGCGCGGCCGAAGAGGAGCAGGTCGACCGCGAC
Source organism: Burkholderia sp. ABCPW 14 (assembly GCF_001523835.1). Classification (NCBI taxonomy): domain Bacteria; kingdom Pseudomonadati; phylum Pseudomonadota; class Betaproteobacteria; order Burkholderiales; family Burkholderiaceae; genus Burkholderia; species Burkholderia sp. ABCPW 14. Next base: position 8,919 of record NZ_LOVS01000057.1, read on the forward strand.
GCCGTCGCGCACGCAGCCGAGTATGCGAAGGCGCACAACGTGCAGAAGCTCGTCGTGATCAGCTCGCTCTCCGCGTACTGGCCGGAGCGCAGCCCCGAGTTCCTGCGCCACTACTCGCAGATGAAGCGCGAAGGCGACGACCGCGTGATCGCGTCGGACATCGACTACGTGATCCTGCGGCCGGGCCCGCTGTCCGACGATCCGGGCATCGGCAAGATCGCGCTCACCGAGGAGCGGCTCGACAACGCGCCGCCCGTCGCGCGTCAGGACGTCGCATGGGCGGCGATCGAGGCGATCAAGCTCGGCATCTCGAAGAAGACGATCGGCTTCGTCGGCGGCGGCGTGCCGATCGAGCAGGCGCTGCGCGCCTGAACGAACGGGCCGGGCGCGCGGTACGCCCCCGGCCTCCGTCTGCCGGCACGCGCCCGGCGTGCCCCGCCCCCGCGACACCCGCTCGGGGCGCGTCTACCGAACCCCGCCGCCGCGCCCGAGACGCGCCGCGGCCGTCACGGCTGCTTGTGCGACACCGCCCACGCCTTCACCGCGTTCAGCGTGTTCTCGACATGCTTGTCGGGCGACAGGCTCGTGTACTCATAGAGTATCTTCCCCTCCGGCGAAATCACGTACGACACGCGGTTCGCCTTCGAAATCGCCGGCAACTTCGCGTCGTACTCGCGGATGAGCTTCGCATCCGGGTCCGCGGCGACCGGGAACTTGCTGCGGCACTCGCTGACCGAAAACTTCGTCAGCGTGCCGATGTCGTCCGCCGACACGCCGATCACCGTCGCACCATACTGTTTGTAAGCGTCGACCGCGTCGGCGAACGCGTGCGCCTCGATCGTGCAGCCGGTCGTGAACGCGGCCGGATAGAAGTACAGCACGACGGGCCCCTTCTTCAGCGCCTCGGCGAGCGAATACGTGTAAGTCTTGCCGCCGAGCGACGCCTGCGCGCTGAAATCGGGCGCCGCGTCGCCGACCTTCAGCACCGCATGGGCCGCGACCGTATACAGCGCGAAGAGCGCGGCCGCCGCGCCCATTGCCAGTTTTCGATTCATCTGAGTCCTCGTCTTCGAATGTCCATACGTTTAACAGGGTCTGGCGCCCGGCAAGCCGACCGCACGCGTTCGCATCCCGAACTGTCGCGCATGACGAAACGCTCTAGATCGTTTCTTCCCTGACGCTAAAGAATCGGCACAATGCGCCGTTATTGCGTCCGGACACCGGTTCCAGCCCCTTCACGCCAGCGAGAAACATGGAAGCCATCAGGAACAAAATGCCCCGCAAGGGCTCCTGGCGCGCCGCACTTCACAAGCTCCGCCGCTTCGCGTGGTCGGGCGGCGCGCTGATGCCCGCGCGCGCCGGCACGCCGCGCGCCGACGATACGGTCCGAAGCTGGTTGGAGCAAACCGTCGGTGCGGTCGATTTCCTCGCTCACGTGGATCGCGATCTGCGCTTCCTGTACGTATCGGACGCGAGCCTGCGCTTCATCGGCTACCACCGCGACTATCTGCACACGCTGACGCTGCGCGACCTGATCCCGGAGCAGGATACCGCGACGCTCGACGGCCTGCTCGCACGCGCGTCGGAGACGGGCGACATCGAGAAGGCGACGCTGTGCCTCGTCAAGTCGCTGACCTACCCGCTCGACGTCGAGGTGCGCGCGGTGCGCAGCCGCCACCACGGCGTCGACGGCTTCGCGATCGCGGCGTTCGACGTGTCGTCGTGGCGCGCGATCGAGGCGCGGCTCACGTACGAGCTGCACCACGATCCGATGACGGGGCTCGACAACCTGTCCGCGCTGCTTCCCGCGCTGATGCGCGCGCAGCAGACGGCCGATGAAGGCGGCGGCTGCACCGCGCTCATCCTCCTCGATCTCGACGACTATCAGCGGATCAACCGCGCGCTCGGCTACGACGCGGGCGACGCGCTGCTGCGCGACACCGCGCAACGGCTGCAGCGGATCGCGACGCGCGGCGAGCGGCTCGCGCGCGTCGCGAGCGACAAGTTCGCGGTGGTGCTGAGCGCGCCGACGCGCGTGGCCGCGATCGACGCGGCGGAGGCGCTCGCGCGGCAGCTTCAGACGGCGGTCCAGCAGCCGTACGCGTACGGCGGACAGGCGGTGCACCTGTCGGCGAGCGCCGGCATCGCGATCTACCCGGATGCGCGCGCCGCATCGAAGCACGCGCAGCACCACAGCCCGCTCTTGCGGCGCGCGGACCGCGCGCTCGCGCAGGCGAAGTCGGCGGGCGGCAACGCGCTCGCCTTCCATCAGCCGACCGACGATCCGGCCGACGCCGAGCGCCTGAAGCTCGAAGCCGATCTCTACAACGGCGTGCGCAACGGCGAGTTCTCTCTGCATTTCCAGCCGATCACGAAGAGCCACACGGGCGCCGTCGTCGGCGTCGAGGCGCTGATCCGCTGGCACCATCCGGTGCACGGACTCGTCGCGCCGGCGACGTTCATCCCGCTCGCCGAATCGATCGGCCTCATCAACTATCTCGGCAACTGGGTGCTGAAGGCCGCGTGCATGCAGCTCGTGTCGTGGGACCGGCAAGGGATCGCGCTGCAATACGTGGCCGTGAACGTGTCGCCGCAGCAGTTTCGCGATCCGCGCTTCACGCAGAGCGTGCGCGACGCGATCAAGCTGACGGGCATCGACCCGTGCCGGATCGTCCTCGAGATCACCGAAAGCCTGCTGATGCACGATCCGAATCACGCGAAGACGCTGCTCGAGGAAGTGACCGAGCTCGGCATCCGCTTCGCGGTCGACGACTTCGGCACCGGCTATTCGAGCCTCGCGTACCTGCAGAGCTTCCCGCTCGCGAAGCTGAAGATCGACCGCAGTTTCGTCGAAAATCTGTTGACGTCGAGAAATGACCGCGCGATCGTGTCGGCGGTCGTCGGCCTCGCGCAGACGCTCGAGCTCGAACTCGTCGCCGAGGGCGTCGAGACCGAGGCGCAGCGCACGCTGCTGACCGAGATGGGCTGCAACCACATTCAAGGCTGGCTCGTCTGCCAGGCGCTGCCGTCGGAGGAACTCGCGCAGCGCTTCGAAGCGCAGGAGCTGTATCTGCACGAAATCGCATGACGCACGCCGCCGGCTTTCTCAATCACTGATTCGTATGCCAATCACCGCACAATTGCCGCGAACGGCGCTGCTCGACAAGCTCTGGGCCCGGATGAACGAGCGCGGCGATTTTCCGCTGCTGTCGGACGCGCTGCGCGCGACGATGGCCGCGATGAAGAACGACGACCTCGACTTCACGGCGCTCGTGCGCGTCGTGCTGTCGGACTTCGCGCTGACGCAGAAGGTGCTGCGGCTCGCGAACTCGGCGATGTACATGGCGTTCGGCGGCAACATCACGACCGTCACGCGCGCGCTGATGGTGCTCGGGATGGACGCCGTCGGCCATCTCGTCGTCGGGCTCAAGCTCGTCGACCATTTTCATCAAAGCGCGCCGCGCCGCATCGACGCGAAGCTCGAATTGAACCGCGCGCTGCTGTCCGGCTGCGTCGCGCGCAAGCTGACCGGGCACGTCGACCTGCGCGCGGGCGAAGAAGCGGTCGTCTGCACGCTGATGCGGCAGGTCGGCAAGCTGCTCGTCGTCTGCTATCTCGACGCGGAGTGGGAAGAGATCCGCCGGCGCGCGGCCGAGCATGACGACGACGACGAAGCCGCATGCCGTGCGGTGCTCGGCGTCGGCTTCGACGAGATCGGCCTCGAGGCGGCGTCCCGCTGGCGGCTGCCGGAGCTGATCCGCGCCGGCATGACGCGCTTCGACGCGAACGACGGCGCGCCGCACGACGTCCAGTGGCTGCGAGCGGTGAGCCACTGCTCGACCGACGTCGCGGCCGCGCTCACGTCGATGCACGCGCAGCAGCGCGACGCGCGGATCGCGGCGCTCGCGCATCGCTTTCACGGCGTGCTCGGCACCGATGCCGACGAGCTCGCCGAGATCGCCGCGTCGCTGTCGCGCGAGGAGACGAGCGACACGGTGATGCGCGAGATCGTCGAGTTGCGCGCGAACGCGGACAAGATCGCGCGCGGCGCGTCGAACCCGCAGGCGTGCCTCGAAGCGGGCCTCGCGGATCTGCGCGCGCTGCCGTCCGAGCACGTGCTCGGCCCGGTGCTCGCGCTCGCGTCCGAAAGCGTGCTCGCGGGCCTCGCCTTCACGCGCACCGTGATGTTCGTGCGGCGCGACGACGGCGTGTTCGCCGCGCGGCTCGGCTTCGGTCCGGACGTCGACGCGCAGCTCGAGCGGTTGCGCTTTCACGAGGCATTCGAGCCCGACGTGTTCCACCTCGCGATCACGAACTCGGTCGGCATCTTCATCGAGAACGCGCGCGACCCGAAGATGGTCAAGCGCCTGCCCGCGTGGTATCTGGACGCGCTCGACGACTCGCGCGCATTCGTGCTGCTGCCCGTGATCGCGGAGCAGAACGCGGTCGCGCTGCTGTACGGCGACTGGGCGGCCGGCCAGCCGGCGCGCAAGATCACGCAGCAGGAAATGGGCGTGCTCAACGAACTTGCGGCCGAGCTCGGGCGCTTCTTTCGCGGCGCGCAGGGCGACGACAAATAACACGCGCGATCACGCACGACGCAGGGCCGCGCATGCGGCGAGCGCCGGCGGGCAAGGCGGTGCGCGGACGCCGCGCCCATCGCCGCCGGCGACACGAAACGACGCAGCCACAATCATCTGAATTCAGCGAGACAGCCGGACCATGCGCCGGCTCGCGCGACGTCGCCGCGCCATGCTCGTGAGCGTGCCCGCCGCGAATCCCCCGCGCATCGCACGACGCCCATCGCCGCCTTCGATCAAAAGCGGCAAACGGGTTCGCCCCGTTTGCCGCTTCTTCCTTTCACGACTCGATCGCGCGCGAGACGCGCGCCGCCCTGCCCCGCCCGCGTACGCGCAGCCGCCGCGCCCCCCGCGTTACGGCCGGCCCGCGTAGTACCGCGCGGCGGCCGCGATCTCGTCGGGCGTCATCTGCCGCGCGACGTTGCGCATCTGCGCGCTGATGTCGTTGTGCCGCGCGCCCGACGCGAACGCCTGCAACTGCGCCTTGATGTAGACCTCGGGCTCGCCTTCGAGCCACGGCCCGCCGACCTTGTTGTCCATCCCGCCGTGGCACGACGCGCACGGTGCGATGTTGCGCATCGGCGCGCCGCTCGCGACGATCTTCGGCGGATTCGCGGCGGGCTTCGCCGCGGCGCGCGGCAGATACGAATAGAACGCCGCGAGATCGCGCATGTCCTGGTCGGACAGATTCACGACCATCGGCGCCATCACCGCGTTCGTGCGCGCGCCCGTCTGGAAGTCCTTCAACTGCTTGTAGATGACGGCCGCGTACTGGCCCGCGAGGTTCGGCGAATTCGCGTCGCTCATCCCGCGCGCGCCGTGACACATCGTGCAGCGCATCGCGAGCGTCGCGCCGCGGCCGATCGACAGGCTGTCCGTCTGCGTCATCATCTGCGGCGTGACGACGACGGCGCTCGTCTTGACCGTCGCAGGCTCCGGCTGCGACGGCAGCCACGCGCGCGGCACGCCGGCCGCGCTGCAGATCGCGTTCCAGATGCCCTGGAACTGCGCGTCCTTCTGCACCGACGGCAGCCAGACGAAGCCGATCAGCACCGACGCGACGACCGCGAACAGCGTGAGCCCGACGCTGACCGTAAACCAGCGGTTGCGAATCGAAAACAGACGTTCCGTGCTCATCGCTGCGTCCCCATGTAGATCGCCGGCACCGACGGTTGCTTGAGCGCCATCAACTGCGCGATCGGATAGCCGTAGTTGACGACCGTGAGGCCGATCATCAGCGCGATCCACAGCCCGAAGCTGTTGAGCGCGACGGGCAGCGTCTTCGGCTCGTGCACGGCCGAGCTGAACGTGAACTCGGCGGGCTTGACCTTCGCGCTGCAATGGCTGCGTATCAGCACGACGAAGAACAGCACGGCCGACGCGACGAGGATCAGCGCGCCGACGACCGACATGATCACCCAGATCGCCTGCGGCGCGATCGCGGGATCGCTGTAGTCGTAATAGGCCATCCGGCGCGGCATGCCGAGAATGCCGACGTAGTGCCACGGGAACGTCGTGACGATCATCCCGATGAACCACAGCCACAGCTGCGTCTTGACGAGGCGCAGGCTGCCGAGCGCGCGTCCCGTCAGATGCGGCCACAGCTCGTATGCGATCGCGAAGTACATGACGACGACGGCGCCGCCGAAGATCAGGTGGAAGTGGCCCGTGATCCACTGCGTATTGTGGATCGTCGAATCGAGCTGATAGCTCATGTTGATGATCCCGCCCGCGCCGCCGAAGCCGAGCATCACGAACGAGAACGCGACGGCGAGCATCATCGGCTCATGCCATGGCAGCGCGCGCAGCCAGCCGAACGCGCCCTTGCCGCCGCGCAGGCGCGCCGCGATCTCGACCGATGCGCACACCGTGAACACCGTGAGGAGCGTCGGCACCGCGACGAGCGCCGTGAACACCGACTGCAGGAACTTGAAGCCCGAGCCGACCTGCGGATCGGCGAACAGGTGGTGAATGCCGATCGGCATCGCGCCGACGAGGAACAGGATGAACGAGATGCGCGCCATCCCGTCGCTGTACAGCTTGCCGCCGATCGCGCGCGGCACGAGCGCGTAGTACGCGATGTACGCGGGAATCAGCCAGAAGTAGACGATCGCATGCAGCGTCCACGAGAAGAACACGCGCGCGAGGCCCGCGTCGATCGTCGACTTGAGCCCGACCGCGACAGGCAGGATCTGGAACAGGATCTCGATCGCCGCGCCGACGGCCGTCCAGCCCCACAGATAGGCGCCCGCGACGTTGGCGAACATCGCGAGCGGAATCGGCTTGCCGGGGTTCGCCTTCTTCCACACATACAGGTTCACCGACATCAGCGCGACCCAGATCCACGAGCCGACGACGACGAGCACGACGCCGAGGTAGTAGAACGGACTGCCGATCATCGGCGGATAGAACGTGTACAGCACCGACGACAGGCCGAGCGACACGGGCGTCATCGCGACGACCGAGCCGACCGCGATCAGCCAGAAGCCCGTCCATGCCCAGCGGCGGCCGACGAGCGGCATCTTGAGCGCGAGTTCGCTGATCGCATAGCCGAAGCCCATTGCGATCAGCGTCGGGAACACGTAGCCCATCACCGAGCCGTGCGCCGTCACCGAACGGTAGTAGAGCTCGGGATTGCCGAGCCACGGATGCAGCGGACTGCGCGCGAGCATCTGCCACGCGCCGAGCAGCAGCGCGACGCCGAACACCGCGAACGCGAGCCAGAAATGGGCGAGCACCAGTCGATTATTCTTTAACACAGCTCAATCTCCGCGCGCTGGACGCCAGTTTGTCGAATTCCGCACGGTCAATGACCTTGACGTGCGCCCACATCCCCTCGTGACCCGTGCCGCAATACTCATGGCACGGCATCAGGTGGTCCTTCGGCTTGTCGAAGGTCGTCCTGAACGTCGCGACGTAGCCCGGCTCGAGCATCGAGTTGATGTTGGTGTCGGTGATGAGGAAGCCGTGCACGACGTCCGCGCTCGTCGCGCGGAACGTGACGGGCGTGTTCGCCGGCACGAGGATGCATTGCGGTGTGAACGAGTACTGCTGGCCGATCACGCGCACCGTGACCGAGCCGTCCGGCTCGCGCGCGGTGCCGAGGTTGCTCTCAATGAATTCGCCCGAGACATGCAGCGTCGTCGGGTCGATCGTCTCGACGCGCGACGGCGGCATCATCGCCCAGTGAAGGCCGGTGTACACCATCATGGCGACGAGGACGACCATCAGGCCGACGGCCAGGATCGCCCACCTGCGCTCGATCCGGGCCGCGAGCTGCGCGCCGTCGAGACGGTCTGGCATAGGTTGTTTGGACATGGCAGCCGGATTATTGGATCACGCCGCGAGGCAGGAAGACGAGAAAGTAGAAGGCGAACCACAGCGCGATCACGATCGCGGTCGCGGTGCCCGCGAGCGCGAGCGCGCCGCGCGGCCCCGCGCGGACGATCTCGTCGACCGCGTCGTCGTGCGGTTCGGGGTCGCCCCCGTGTCGTTGGGAAGTGTCGCTCATGATGTCCTCAATAGAGCGGAGCGGAACGCAGCGCGTTGGCTTCCTTCGCGGAAACCGGCGCGCCGCGATTGCCCCAGGCGGTGCGGATGAACGTCGTCACGGCGGCCACTTCGTCGTCCGACAGAGACTGGGCGAAAGGCGGCATGCCGTAGGGCTCGGGATTCTTCGCGGTGCCGGGCGCGTAGCCGCCGTTCAGCACCATGCGGATCGGATTCACCGCTGACGTCATCTGGATCGACTGGTTGCCCGCGAGCGGCGGGAACGCCGGCGTCTTGCCACGGCCCGTCTTGCCGTGGCAAGACGCGCACTGCGCGTCGTAGATCTTCGCACCGAGCTTGTAGAGGCGCGTGTCTTCCGGCGCGGGCATCTTCGTCGGCGGCGCGGACGCGGATTCGCTGCCGCGCTGCGGCAGCGCCTTCAGATAGACGGCCATCGCGCGCACGTCGTCGTCGGACAGGTGCTGCAGGCTGTCGTAGACGACCTCCGCCATCGGCCCGTACACCGCGCCGCGATGCGACGCGCCCGCCTGCAGGAGGCCCGTGATGTCGGCGATGCTCCAGTCGCCGAGCCCCGCTTCCTTGTTCGACGTGAGCGACGGCGCGTACCACGCCTGCATCGGGATCAGCCCGCCTTCGAACGCGTTCGACTCCGAGCTGCCGCCGAGCGCATTGATCGCGGTGTGGCACATCGAGCAGTGGCCGAGCCCTTGCACGAGATACGCGCCGCGGTTCCATTCGGCCGACTTCGTGTTGTCCGGCTGATACTCGCCTTCCTTGAAGTACAGCGTGCGCCAGCCGATCAGGAGCTGCCGGTTGTTGTACGGAAAGCGCATGTCGTGCGGCCGGTTCGCGAGCTTCACGGGCGGCACCGAGCGCAGGTACGCGAAGATCGCGTCCGAATCCGCGCGCGTCACCTTCGTGTATGCGGCGAACGGCATCGCCGGATACAGCAGCGAGCCGTCGCGCGAGCGGCCGGTATGCATCATCGAGTAGAACTCGTCGGCGGTCCATTTGCCGATGCCCGCCTCGTTGTCGGGCGTGATGTTCGGCGAATACAGCGTGCCGAACGGCGTCGGCATCGCGCGACCACCCGCGAAGAGCTTCTCACCCGGCACCGTATGGCAGGCGATGCAGTCGCCCGCGCGCGCCAGATATTCGCCGCGCCGGATGGTCGCCGCGTCGTTCGACGGCTGCGCGGAAGCGACGGACGCCGCGCCCGCGGCTGCCAACAGCACGCCGGCGAATGCGAGCGCGCTGCGGAATTTGACGATCAATTGCTTGTGCACCGAGGCCTCCATTAGCGCGGTTCGCCACCGCATGCGAGCGGCATGTCGAGCGAGCCCGCGGGGGCGGGCGACGGATTGGCGGGCGCGGGCCGCGACGCGAGCCACGCGGAGATCGCGGTCACGTCGGTGTCGGTGAGCCGGGATGCGACCTGCTGCATGCAGTCGGGCGCGATCGACGTGCGCGTGCCGTAACGCCATGCGCCGAGCTGCGCGCTCAGGTATTCCGCGTGCAGGCCGAGGAGGCCCGGCACGGCGGGCTCCATGCCCGTCAGCGCCGCGCCGTGGCACGACGCGCACGCGGGAATCTTGCGCGACGGATCGCCCGACCTCACGAGCTGCTGTCCCCGCTCGAGCACCGCGGGCGCGGCGGCGGGCGCCGTGATCGCCGGGAACGGCGGACGCCGGCTCGCGAAGTGGTCGGCGATCCGATGCAGGTACGCGTCGGGCAGATACGCGAGCAGGTAGTTCATCGGCGGGTACTTGCGCCGGCCGTCGCGGAACGCGACGAGCTGGTTGTACAGATAGCCGGCGGGCTTGCCGGACAGGCGCGGAAAGTAGTCGTTCGACGTTCCCTCGCCCTGCCGGCCGTGACACGCGGCGCATGCGAGCACGCGCGCCTCCATCGTATCGGGCGCGCGTTCCGTCTGCGGTTCCTGGGATAGCGCCGTCTGGCTCAGCAACGCGCACAGCACAGCAAGTACAGCGGTGGGTCTCGAGGTCACTGTCATCCTCTCCGGCAAGGCATCGAGTTCCCGCCATCGACGCGAGCCGCCCCTGCGGATCGTGGGGTAAGCGGGTACGTCGCACGCACCATCGCTTTCTTTGGTCTCATGGGAACTTGTTGTTCAAATTTTCAATGTCGCGAAAATCTCATGAGCACCGTTGCTTTGCGTTGATTCATGTCAATTAAATACCTCTTTACATTGATAGTCGATCGGACGCGCGATCGCAAATCTCATGTTTTTGGAATTTAGTCGCTCATGCACAAAGCGCAGTATTTCGCGACGCCCCACATGGCGTCGCGATTTTTCTCTTATGCGGCAATGCGTTACGCGCGGCGAGCCCGCGCGAGCCGTCGTCGCTGCGGCGCGTGGGGCGCGTGGGGCGCGCCGCCCGCGGCCGCGCGAGCGGCCGGATGAAGGCCGTGTGTCAAATCCGCACGGTGCGGCGCGCGCCGCCGCGTTCGATCGCGATCTCGAGCGAGCCCGCCGGCGCGGTGCTCAATCGATCGCGCACGTCGTCGATGGCCGACGGGTCGACATGCTTGCCGTCGATCTCGACGAGCACGTCGCCGTTTTCGAGGCCGTAGCGGCCGAGGTCGTCCGGCCGGTTGTGGAACAGCTGCACGCGGCCGTCGACGTAGCGGATCGCGATCGTGCGCAGCGGCTGCGGATCGTCCTGCGTGAAGCGGCTCGCGTCGTAGCAGAACTCCATCGTGCTCGGCACGAACATGTAGCGATCGAGCCGCGCGAGGAAGTTCATCCCGAGCATGTCGCCGCCGCCTTCGGCGACGCGCAGGCCGCCGACCGGCTTGCCGTCGAACGACAGCCCCTTCGCGAAGTAATCGAGCGACTGCCCGACGCCGTTCGCCGACAGGCTCGGCACCGTGTCGCCGAGCGGCTTCGCGGCCTTGCGGCTCGCGAGGAACGCGAGCGTCGGCGCGGACACGATCGAATGGCGCGCGCCGGTATCGAAACGGAACATCGTCCATTGGTCGCCGAAGTCGACGCTCACGGCGGGCGACTGACCGAAACTGTCCTGATACGGGACGCAATGCTGGAAGCGCTGCCCGGCGGGCGGATGACGCCAGACCGTCAGCGTGCCGCTGCGATTGTCGGCGACCCAGCTCAACTGGCGAAAGATCTCGATGCCGACGACGCCGTCGATCTGCGCGCCGAACGCCTGCGACAGCAACGACAGGTCGAGGCCGAGCCACGGATAGAAGCTCGGCACCTCGAAGCTGCCGAGCGCGAGCGGCAACGGCTACCACAAGCGCACGCGCTCCCGCGGCAGCACGCCGTCTGCCGTCGTGAGGCCTTTCGCGAGCATCGAGCGATACGCGATCGGAATCTGTTCGTCGGTCGACGGCTGCGTGATCGACTGCGCGAGCCGGTTGTCGATCACCGTGTGGCTCGCGCCCGTGTCGACGAGAAAGCGGTAGGTCTTGCCCGCGATCGCAACGGGCACGACGAATCCGCTCTTCGGCTTGAACGATGCGGTCAGCACGGGCGTCGCGCCGCCGCGCTGCGGCTCGGCGCGCTCGCCGCAGGCGGTCGCGAAGAGCGCGGTTGCGCAGACGAGCGCGATCGTCGAAAGCGCGCGCGGCGCGCGACGGCGGGAAGCGGATTCGGAGCGGGCGGGCGACTGCGAGGAAACGAAGGCGTGTTGAACCATGAAGGGCAGATGCGTGATGCGAAAGTGAAGATGGGCGGACGATCGCGCGGGGCGGCGCATCGCGTCGTGCGACACGTCGTGCGCCGTGCATGCGGCGCTCGTCCGCTCAATGAAATGCATATGTAAGGATTGGCGATTCTATAGAAACGCCGTTGCGCTCGCTGTCGACTTTTGTTTACCCGCTTTCGAATGATGCCGTGCGCTGCTTCGGCATCGCGCCGCTGCCTGCCCGCACGGCCGAGGCACGATTGTCGCCCCGCCTCGCCCCGCCCGAGCGCACGATGCTCGTACGGCCGGTCGCAGACGCGGGGCCCACCGCATGCGACGCGCGGCGCGAGAAAGGCGCGCGGTGCGCGAAGCTCGGCCTCGCTGCGCGACGCGCGGCGAGGCGCAATTGCTCGACGCGACGCTCGCATCCGATCCTGATCAACCGGCCGTTCGTCGTCGCGCTGCGCGGCGCGCGGCACTGCCGCCCGTCGGAACGCGTGCGGGGAACGCGGCCATCGCCGCTGCGCGCCCGTTCACGAAGAAAGGCGGCAAGATCGCGATCGATCCGCGCGGCCCGCGCGCCGGGCGCCGACGCACGCGACAGCCGCTTGGCGCCGCCGCGTCAGTCACGCAGCTCGCCGCTCTGCAGGACGGTCACCGCATGCGACTGCACGAGCGGAATGTGAACTTCGATCGACGTGCCCTGCCCCGGCGCCGTCCGCACCGACAGCGTGCCCTGCACCAGATAGGCGCGCTCGCGCAGACCGACGAGCCCGAACGAATTCGGCTTGCGCGGATTCGCCGTGTCGAAGCCGACGCCGTCATCGCGGATGCTCAGCATCACCTCGTCATGATCGGCGATGAGCCGGATGTCGACGTGCGACGCGCGCGCGTGGCGCCCGACGTTCGTCAGCGATTCCTGCAAGATGCGGAACGTCGTGCTCGCCTGCGGCTCGACGAGATCGAGTTCGGGCGGATCGATGACGAGCGTGCAGTCGATCCGGTGCCGCTGCTGGAACGCCTGCACGAGCCACTGGATTGCCGGGACGAGCCCGAGATCGTCGAGCATCAGCGGCCGCAGATCGGTTGCGATCCGGCGCGTCGCCGCGACCGCCCCGTCGAGCAGCCCGCGCATTTCCGAAAAGCGTCCGGCGAGCTCGTTGCCTGTCGTCGACACGCGTTCGAGATCGAGCCGCAGCATCGCGAGCGTCTGCGCGAGCTCATCGTGCAACTCGCGCGCGATCCGGCCGCGCTCCTGCTCGCGCGCGGTCGAGCTGATCGCGGCGATCTCGCGCAGCTCTTCGCGCGAGCGCGCGAGCGCCTCCTCCGCGCGCTCGCGTTCGGCGATCTCGCGCCGCAGCTCGCGGTTCACGGTCATCAGCTCGCTCGTGCGCTCGGCGACGCGCTGCTCGAGCAACTCGTTCGCCTCGTTCAACTGGACGGTCTTCTCCTGCACGCGCCGGTGCTCGATCCGCTCGCCATGCAACGCGCGCACCGTGCGCGCATACAGCTTGCCGTTTTCGAGCAGCAGCGCGAGCAGCACGAAGCTCGACGCGACGAGGCCATAGATGCGCCCCGCATAGAAACCGAGATCGAAGCGCCCGCGATTGAGAACGGCCGACAGCGCGATGTCGAGAAGCCACGCGCACAGCACGACGACGAGCCACAGATCGAGCACCGAGTGCGGCCGGCGCGACGCAAGCAGGATCAGCGCGCCGAGCGTCAGCAGCCAGACCGTCGTGACGACGCCGCGCATGAGCGGCATGTAGTGCTGATTCTGCATGATCGCCGGCAGCAGCTCGCGGCCGCTCGTCGCCAGCGTGGCGAACGCGCCCGTCGCGACGACCGCGGTGCCGATGCAAACGATCACGGGCAGCACGACCCGTCCCGTGTAGAGCGGCTGCCCGTGCTCGTGGCGGCTGATGAACGTATAGGCGATGACGCAAAGCGGAAAGCCGCCGTGCCAGAACATATAGAGCCACGCGGTGGTCTGTGGGCCCGCATCGAGCAGCCCGTTCGGCAGGAACAGGCCGGGGAACGTGAGCATGTGCACGCTCGCCATGAAGCCCGTGAACAGATAGCCGCCCGCGAGCACGACGAGGGACGTGGTGCGCAGGATGCCGAACTGGCCGAGCAGCAGGCCCGCCGTGATCAGATCGCAGATCACGATCGCCGACTGATAGATCGGGATGAACGCCCACACCTGCGGCATCTGGATGCGCACGAACGGCGCGAGCGTGGCCAACAGGACCACGGACAGCACCACCGCCGTCATCGCGAGCCGACGCTCGCGGCGCTCAGGCTGCAGCGTCGACAGGAAGATTCTCGATTCGTCCGTCAACTCGCCCATTCTGGTTCTCCTCATCCCGCGAGCGTGCTCGCTCGGGCATGTCGCGCGATCCCGTTCAGCGCGACTATTATGAAATCGATCTTGCTTCGCGAAAAGCGGAGGCGCATCGGGGCGGCGCGGGCGGTCGACGGCGCGCAACGGGCTCGCGCGCAGCGACGCAGCATCGCTGCATCGCTGCATCGCTGCATCGGCGGCGGATCGGTTTGCGCGGGCGAGTGGCTGGTCGACCGCGGCCGGCGGGCTTCGGGCTTCGGGCTTCGGGCTTCGGGCTTCGGGCTTCGGGCGCTGGATTTCGGGCGGCGAACTGCGGCGGCAGTCTATCGGGCGATGGAGCGCCACCTGCACGCCCAGCGCCGCTCGACCGCCCGTTTCCCTTTTCCGGGATCGAGCCGCCACGCGATCGCCCCGTGCCGCCCGAAAGTCGCGCGAGCCAATCTCGCCCGTCGGAGCCCCGCGCTTGCAAGCCGTCGCCCTCCGGTACGTACCTGCGCGTGCGATACGGTTCGCCGCAAACGCGCAAGCATCGGCGCGCGCATCCATTGCAGCGCGCACGCCCGAGCGACGCACTGCGAGGCCGGCCACGCGCCTTCGCTCGAGCGCCCCGCATCCGCATCCGCATCCGCATCCGCATCCGCAAATTCTCTCTCGCGAAATCGATAGCAGAACAAAGTCGAAGCCGGCCATTGACCCGCTTTGCGCACGCCGACGATGATGGCTGCGAATTCTCGGCGCGGCCGCGCGGTCGTGCATCACGCCGCGGACGCCGCACCGCGCGCAAACACTGCATCGACACACGAGCCACATGACCTCTCACGACACGCCCCGCTCCACCTCTCCCCGATCCGTTCAAGACGACATGCGCCGCCTGCTGCTGAAGGCGGCAGGCGCGGCCGCGCTTGCCGCACCATTGTCGGGCGGCCTCGCCGCATTGTCGGCGAGCGGGGCCGCGCACGCACAACGCAGCGCGAAAACGCTGCGGATTGGCTATCAGAAATACGGCAACTTCGTCGTGCTGAAAGCGCGCGGCACGCTCGAGAAGCGGCTCGCCGATCAACAGGTTGCGATTCAATGGATTGAGTTTCCCGGCGGCCCTCAACTGCTCGAAGGCCTGAACGCCGGCGCGATCGACGTCGGCACCGTCGGCGAGACGCCGCCTGTCTTCGCGCTCGCCGCCGGCGTCGATTTCGTCTATGTCGGCAGCGAGCCGCCCGCGCCGCAGGGCGAAGCGATCGTCGTGCCGCACGATTCGCCGGTTCGCACCGTCGCGGATCTGCGCGGCAAGAAGATCGCGCTCAACAAGGGCTCGAACGTCCACTACCTGCTCGTCAAGGCGCTGCAGCGCGCGAAGATCGATTACCGCGACATCACGCCCGTGTATCTCGCGCCCGCTGACGCGCGCGCGGCGTTCGCGCAGCGCGGCGTCGATGCATGGGTGATTTGGGATCCTTATCTCGCCGCGGTCGAGCGGCAAACGAACGCGCGCGCAATCGCGAACGGCGAAGGGCTCGTGAACAACACGCAGTACTACCTCGCGAGCCGGAAGTTCGCCGAAGCCGAGCCGCAACGGGTGCGCGCGCTCCTCGACGAGGTCGGCGCGGTTGACCGCTGGGCGCGTGAAAACGTCGCCGCGGTCGCCGCGCAACTATCGCCGCTCGTCGGTCTCGACACCGCGACGCTCGAACTCGCGTTCAAGCGCGCGAGCTACGGCGTGCAGCCGATCGACCACGCGGCGCTCGCGTATCAACAGCAGATCGCCGATACGTTCGCAAGCCTCAAGCTGATTCCGCGCAAGATCGACGTCGCAGCCGCACGCTGGCAAGCGGCGTAGGCGCTCGCGTGTCCTCTCGAATCTTCTCGAATCCTCGCGAATCGCGACGCAATCACGCCGAGCGAAGTGCCGACGCGTTGCCCGGCGGCGTCGGACGATGCGTCGGCATGCCGCTGCGGGCGGCTGGCCACGGTGCGATGTCTCTCCGCGTCGGGCCATCGCTGACCATATCAAGATCATCCGGGCGAAAAGGCTCGAGCGCATCGATCGATGCATCGATAGGCCCGACGCCGGTGTAACCGCGCGATGCGCGCGAAGCCGACACACGCGACAAGCCGGCCGTTTGCGACCGATTGATTGCGCGCCGATCGTCGATTGCCGAGCAATCGCGAAGATGTGCTCGACGATGCGCCGCCCGATGCACGGCGCGACTCACCCGCATGGCTTTCCGTCAGCCGCGCCGCCTTCGCCGCGCTCCGGCACGCGGCCGTCCCTGCCCGCATCGGCCGCACCGCCGCCGACAGGCCCGCACCATGATTCAGGGCTGCTCCAGAACGCGTTGAACTGGAACCGGCGATGCACTCGCGCGGGAGATTTCGCGTCGACCGCTCCGATCCGCTCGCGCAGTTCAACCTGTCGCCCGCCTGCCTCCAGCCGCTCGACGATCGCGGCGAGCGTGCCGTCCGCGGACCATTCGTCGAAGCGGCGGCGGCAAGTCGGCGACGACGGATAGCCGCGCGGCAACGCGCCCCAGCATTCGCCTGTCGTCAGCACCCACAGCACCGCGTTCGCGACCGCACGCGCCTGCGCGCGCGGCCGGCCGCAGCGCGTATTCCGCGCCGGCTGCGTCGCGAGCAGCCCCTCGATACGCGCCCATTCGTCGTCGCTCAACTCTTCGAACTGCATCGTCAGCCCTCTTCGAGAAATCGGCGGGAACGCGCACGCACACGACATGCACAACGCCGATGAAACGCCTGTCAGCCGCGGCAAACGCAGAGCGTCCGCCGCGCGGGCCTCGTGCAATCGTTCGGAATGTAGGCAAGCGCATGCCACGCCGCCGAAGGCGACGTCACGCGGACGCCGAATGGAATACCGACAGCGTGCGGATCAAAAGCCGCACGATACACGACCCCCCTTCCCCGGATAAATTCGTTGTTGTTCTAAGTAAATCTCAGGATCTCGATTCGACTCCATCGAGCGCGCATCGCGTCGCAGCGATGCGATGCGCTGCGGCCGGCCGCGCCACCCGCAGCGGGACGCGGATGGGCGAACACGTTCGTTCGGACGCGCCGGATTCGGTGATCCGTTCGAGCGTCGTTCCCAAGCGGCGATTCGATTGGAGCGCAATATTACACGCGGGCCGCGAGAAATCCAACGCTGTCAATATCGGCAGCGCTGCGGCGGCGCATCAATGGTACGCGTGAGATTACGCGCGAGCCTTGTTCCGACGGCCCGCGCGCCGCGTCATGCGCTGCGGAGCAGCCGGCTGCGCGTGAACGCGCGATCGCCGCGCAGCTTGTCGAGAAATGCGTCGGACGGCACCCGATCGAGGTCGGTCACCACATAGCCGATGTCGCCGCGCGTCTGCAGATGCTGTGCGACGATGTTCGCGCCGTCCTGCGCGAGCAGCGTGTTAAGCACCGCGAGCACGCCGGGCGTGTTGCCGTGCACGTTCAGGAGCCGCGCGGCCGACGTGCATTCGCCCGGGCTCACTTGCGGAAAATTGACGGCGCCCGCGCTATCGCCTCGCGTCAGGAACGCGACGAGCTTCGACGACACTTCCGCGCCGATGCTCTCCTGCGCTTCTTGCGTGCTGCCGCCGATGTGCGGCGTCAGGATCACGTTCGGCAGTCCCTGCAGCACGGATTCGAAGCGATCCACGTTGCTCTTCGGCTCGCGCGGAAACACGTCGATCGCGGCGCCGCCCAGGCGCTTCTGCACAAGCGCATCGCGCAGCGCGTCGATGTCGACGACGGTGCCGCGCGACGCATTGATCAGGATTGCGTTGGATTTGAATTGCGTGAGCGCGTCCGCATCGATCATGTTGTACGTCGATGCGTTCGCGGGCACGTGCAGCGTGACGACGTCCGCGAGCGCGATTGCGTCGCCGAGCGAGCGCGCGGGCTGCGCGGAGCCGAGCGACAGCTTCGCCTGCACGTCGTAATAGACGACCTTCATGCCGAGCGCCTCCGCGAGCACGCCGACCTGCGCGCCGATGTTGCCGTAGCCGACGATCGCGATCGTCTTGCCGCGCGCCTCGAACGATCCGCCCGCGCCCTTCGCCCACTCGCCCGCATG
Source organism: Burkholderia sp. ABCPW 14 (assembly GCF_001523835.1). Classification (NCBI taxonomy): domain Bacteria; kingdom Pseudomonadati; phylum Pseudomonadota; class Betaproteobacteria; order Burkholderiales; family Burkholderiaceae; genus Burkholderia; species Burkholderia sp. ABCPW 14. The sequence goes on from NZ_LOVS01000057.1 coordinate 27,093, forward strand.
CGCGAGCACGCTCTTCTCCGGCACGCGCCGCAGCAGCAGGATCGCCTCCGCAATCACGAGTTCCGCGACCGATCGCGTATTCGAAAACGGTGCATTGAACACCGGAATGCCGTGATGCGCGGCCGCCGACAAATCGACCTGCGACGTGCCGATGCAGAAGCACCCGATCGCGAGCAGATGGCGGGCGGCGTCGACCTCGCCGCGCATCAGATGCGTCGCCGAGCGGATGCCGACCATTTGATGGTGCTGCAGCGCGTGCTTGAGCTCGTCGCCGGCGAGCGCGCCCTTGCGCCGCTCGATGTCGACGTGCGCATCGGCGAAATGCAGGGACGCGCTGTCGTGAATGTTTTCGAGGAGGAGAACGGAAGTCATGTCACCCAGTGTAATGGTCGAACCATGGAGGAAATCGGGAATTTCGACACGGCGCCCGCTGCTCGCACATGCGCTACGGATGTCGTTCGCACCGAGCGCGCCGCGCGCGATGCAATTCGCGGCCGTTCGAAAATCGTATGCCTTGCGGGAATACAACACAAGGTTGCCGACATGTCCTACTTTGCGTGGGGAATTGCCGCTTGATATGGCTGAAGGAATGCAGACGATATGTCACGAAAACGCGTCGATGCGAACGCAAACATCCCTGTTCGCGACAGGTGTACCCGGAATGCGCATTGCGCGCACTTCACGCCTGCATCGTACCCCGTCGCGCTCGAACGCCCGTCACGCACGTTGCATACGACGCTTTGCGGATCGCATGACGCTTCGCGGATCGCATGACCGCGTGTGACGCTCAGCGCCTGCTGCCCGGCGACGCGCCGGTCCAACGCCTGAATGCTCGGCTGAAATTCGCGCGATCGGTGTAGCCGACACGCACCGCGATCTCCTCGACCGTCAGTTGCGTGCCCTCGAGCAGGCGCAGCGCGTCGCGCAGCCGGATCTCGTCGAGCAACGCCGAATATGTCGTGCCGTAGTCGCTCAGCTTGCGCTTGAGCGTGCGCTCGGACAGATGCAGCTCGCGCGCGAGCGCGTCGAGCGACGGGTAGCCGTCGCTGCCGCGGATCAGCAGATTGCGCACGCGCTCGACGATGCTCTCCGCGTAGCCGAGCCGCGCGAGCTCTGCTTCGCACTGCTGGACGATCATCTGCGCGGTCTGCGCGTTCGCAGTCTTGATCGGCTCGTCGAGAAGCGCCGCTTCGCAGCGGATCTGGTTCGCGGGCGCATCGAAATGACAGCGAGGAAGACGATCGCGATAGCGCGCGAAGTAAGGCGGCTCGGGCCACTCGAAGCACAGCTCGGCGTTCGCCTTCATCGTCCTGTCATGCGACGGCGTGAGCAGCGAGTTGAACAGGATCGCCGTCTCGACCATGAAATTCTTGACCGCGAACTGGCGCAGCCTGCCGAGCGGAAACGCTTCGAGGATGTCGATCTGCACCGCGTGCTCGAGTTCCGTGAGCCGTATCGAAAAGAACGGCACGCGCGTCGGCAGATAACGGATGCCGAGCTGGATCGCCTCGCCGAGCGTCGCGCAGCTCATCAGCCCGAAGCCGATCATCCCCGATTTCGTCAGGCTGCTGCGCAGCCCGATCTCGATCGCGATCGACGGATCGTTCGTTTTCCCGAGCAAATTGAATACGATCGCCGCCTGCTGCAGCGGCGTGATGCGCGCGTCCGGCTCCTCGAGCTTCGCGCGCGTGACGCCTGTGTTCGCGAGAATGTCCGCGTCAGCAATGCCGCGCTCCTCCGCGAGCATCAGCATGAAAAGCGCATAGGCGGACGAGACGGTCGCCTTGTTCAATTGCCTCGTAGGGTCCGGAACGGACGTGGCCATGCATCGACTCCGAGCGGTAATTGGGCGATTATAGCGACTGATGGCCCGATATGACACATCGCAGCGCCGCACAAATTGGCCTCAAATGACTCACCCTTTGGCACGACCGGCCCTCGCGGCGGATGCGCGGACGGTTCTAAGATGGCGTCATCGGCATACCGCCGATTTCAGGGATACGGATTCGAACAATGAGTAAGTCCAAGACTTTGCGCTTCAAGAGCGACGCGGAAAAGGTCGCGTACGTCCGCAACGAGGTCAATGCGGCGAGCGACGCGCTGCGCGCGAAATATCCGCTGCTCGACAATCAGAATCTGGTCGGCGCGATAGTGATGGCGCTTTGCGTCGCGACGATGCTTGCCGCGGCGTATCTGTACGCAAAGGGCACGATTGCGTGGTACGTCGCGCTGCCTGTCGCGACGCTCGCGACGTCGCTGATCCACGAGCTCGAGCACGACCTGATCCACTTGATGTACTTCAAGAAGACGCCTTGGGCCTATCATCTGATGATGACGCTCTGCTGGCTCACCCGGCCCGGCACGATCAATCCGTGGACGCGCCGTCGGATGCATCTGCACCATCACAAGGTGTCGGGCGGCGAATCGGACCTCGAGGAATACGGGATCACCAACGGCGAGCGCTGGGGCGTGAAGCGCGTGCTGATGCTCGCGGACGGCATGCTCGCCGTCGCGCTGCGGCCGCTCGGCATGCGCCGCAAGGTGTTGCAGTACGTCGCGGCGCAACCCGCACAGGAGCGCGGCGATCGCGTGCGGCTGCGCATCGAGCAACTGATGTCGTACATGCCGATCGGCCACGCCTACTACGTGCTGTGGCATGCATTCATCGCGTATCACGCCGGACTCTTCGCGCTGCATGCGCTCGGCTATCAGCCGGACGTGCCGGCGCTCGCCCAGCAGGCGATGCACGTCGTCGACTTTCTCGCGGTGACCTGGCTCGGGCCGAACTTCGTGCGCAGCTTCTGCATCAACTTCATCAGCTCGAACATGCACTACTACGGCGACATCGATTCGCGCAACGTCATCCAGCAGACGCAAGTGCTGAATCCGTGGTGGCTGCTTCCGGTACAGTTGTTCTGCTTCAACTTCGGCAGCACGCACGCGATTCACCACTTCGTCGTGCGCGATCCGTTCTACATTCGCCAACTGACCGCGAAGCGCGCGCATGCGGCGATGCGCGCGGTGGGCGTGCGCTTCAACGACATCGGCACCTTCCGTCGCGCGAACCGCTGGAACGAGCCGCGCGTCGCGTGATGCATGCGAGCGACGGCGCGGCGTTCAAGCGCGCCGTCGCCGACGCTCATTGCACATTCGTAAAAAACGCCGCCGGACGGTTTGTCCGGCGGCGTTTCTTCATTTCCGGCGCATATCCGGGCGCGCGGCACGCTTCTCGCTACAGCAACGGACAATGCGTCACATTCGTGCCGCGCTCGACGCATAACTGTTCGTAGTCGCGAAGATACGCACGTTCATCGTCGGTGAGCAGATCGAGATCGATCAGATCCCAGTCGTAGCCGACGGTCACGAGGTTCTCGAACGCCATCTTGTCCGGTTCCTGCTCGCTCGGATGGATGACGACGATGTTCTCGATACGCACGCCACCCTTGCCCGGCACGTAGATGCCCGGCTCGACCGAGATCACCGCGTTCGGCACGAGACCGTACTGCGAGCCCGGGCTGAATCGCACGCCGCCTTCGTGCACGTGAATGCCGATGCCGTGCCCCGTGCCGTGATTGAAATCGTGGCCGTGCGCGCGACAGACCTCACGCACGGCGGCGTCGACTTCCGCGCCCGTCGCGTCCTTCGGAAAGCGCGTGACGAGCCCCTTGATGCACGCCTTCAGCGCGACCGTGTAGATCTCCCGCTGCCACGGCTGCGGCTGCGTGTCGGTGCGGGTCCGGCGCATCACGACGCGCGTGCAATCGGTCGCGAAGCCGCCTTCGAAGTACGCGCCGCTGTCGAGCAACACGAGCTCGCCTTCCGTCAACTCGACGTCGGGACTCGCCGCCGTGTAGTGCGCGGACGCGCTGTTCGCACCGTTCGCCGCAACCGTCGTGAAACTCAGCGCCACGGCCGAGCGCGCGGCATATGCATCGCTGATCACACGCGCGAGATCGTATTCGGAATGCCGCTTGCCCGGCTCGCCCGTCTTCGCCCAGCGCATCGCCTCGGCGATCGCTTCGGAACTGCGCGCGAACGCGTCGCGGAACTGGTCGAGCACTTCAGGCGTCTTGCTCGCCCGCATCGCCTCGACCGGGTTGTGGTCGACGTGACGGGCCTCGGGCCAGATCCGGCGCACCGTATCCGGCAGCGCGCAATTGACCGATTCGAAGCCGTAGCACACGTGCTCGACGTCGAATTGCGCGAGGAAGCACTCGAGTTCGGCGGCGTCGTTGCGGATCACGCGCAGCGCCGGATACGACTCGATCTGCACCGGGCAGCGGTCGCAGCCTTCGGGCAGGAACAGCGCGACTGCCTCGCCGACGACGAACAGGAAGCCGAGGTGCGACGACGCACACGGCAGATGGTAGCCGCGGCTGTTCAGCAGATAGCTCAGATCGTCTGCCGCGCAGGTCAGGAACGCGACCTTCGCGTGCGGATCGCCGAGAGGCTCGCTCATCCGGCGATTCAGCGTCGCGAGGTTCTCCGCGATGCCGACGCCCGTCATCGAGCGCGGCAGTTCGAAAATCGGCCGCTCGACGGTCCAGCCTGGCAGCGCGATCGCCTTGTCGATCTCACGGCCGGCCAGGCTCGTCCATTGCAGGCCGGCGCTTTGCGTATGCGCGAACAAGCGCTCGCGCTGTGCGACGCTCAGACGCAACGCGTCATAGCCGACGCGCTGGAACTCGGCTGCGTGCGCAATGAGCCAATCGGCGATCGCGGGCCACATCGCGACGTTGAGCCCGAGTTTCTCGACGTGCACGTGCGCGCGATCGCACTGCTTTTCTGCCTGCAGGTGATAGCGGCCGTCGACGAACAGCACGAACTGCGGCGCGCCGATCCGCTTCGCCACAGCAGCGCTCAGGAAAATGCCGGAGCCGACCGAACCGTCGAATCCGGACAGCGCATAGCGCGGGTTATTGCAGCGCGGCAGCCATTCGGTGATGTACTCGTCCTGAGACGTGATCACGAGCGCGTCGAGTTGCAACGCGTCGATCAGCCGGGACAGCCGTGCGTGCGTGTCGACAACCGATGCGTCGTATGGAGTGAGGTCGGAGAAACTGTATTTCAGTCGATTGATCATCAGATGCCCAAATTGATATCAGTAAGCTCGCGCAACCACGTTCCAGCGGCCGACAGACAAAAAAACTACCTTTCGACCGAAATTACGTCAAGCTTAAATTTTTGTCTTGCTTAAATAAACGCAACCTTCCGGCTTGGCGCAGCGGCCGCCCGCATACGCGTTCCGAGCGAGATGCGAGATGCCCGAACGATGCGGCGCACGCCGTGAAGGCAACGCAGCCGCCTACACGGCGGACGATGCCGATGTCGTGGCTAATGAGCAATGGGCCGACGTGGAGTTCGCGCTTGAGCGAGACCGGTAAGTTCGTGCGCTTGCCCCACGGACGCGTCGGGCGTTGGCATCGGGCGTTGGCATCGGGCGTTGGCATCGGGCGTTGGCGTCGGCTCGTCGGACAATGGGCGTCGAAATTTGTGCGCCGGTGCGCACAATCGGCATCCGCTGACGCTCGCCAACTGCTCGATAACTGCTCGACAACGGATTGCCGATGAATTGCAACGACGAAGGTGTGCGCTCCGCCCCGTCCCGATCTGCACCCTTGTCATCCGTTAGTTAACGCAACCGAATCCGTGATACCGCGGCGGTTCAGCAAACGCACGATCGATCTCATGCGCCGGATGGGATGAACCGAACAAGCCATCGAATGCGTACGGACGATACGCGCATCCGGGACAAACGGCTGCGCGCCATTCCCCTGCACGATGCCTTCGACGTCAATCGCTCCACACCACACGTTCTAGCGGAAGAACGGAACACGCAGAATAGTCGATTTTCTATCGCCACCCCCGCCGATCGGGAGGAAATCTATCTGCGCAACATCGAACGACACGTCGGCGATCGGATGAGACTCGCCTTCGTGATCCAATAGCACACCAAAATACCAGTGAATCTGAGAAGCATTCTCATCGTATCGACTTCAGTTACATGGCGCCCTGCAGCGGCCGACTGTCGACGGCCATCTCGAAGCTCGTCGACTGTGCGTACAGTAGCGACGCGGCCATGAACGTCATGGCCAATTGACTGCGTGCATCTGAAGCCGAGCCTGCGCGACAACAGCCTCGTCAGCGAGAGCATCTCGATCCCGGCGATCAGGTGTGCCGACGAACTTCACAACGCATCCGCGATGCGGCGCACGCAGCGCCGTCCACATTGGAGCGATCGCAGCTTTGACGTTCCGGATGTCCACGATGGCCATCAGCGCCGCCACGATACCGCCGCTCACACTGCGCCATGCCATGCTCGTCGTTACTTGGAACGGGCTCGCTCGCCGTGCAAGCCATGTTGTCGTGTCAAGGCGGAATCGATGCTCGGCGCCAAGCAGCCTCACATGTCTCTTTATGACGGCACTCGCAGCGGCACCGATCGACGGACCGGCCCACCCGATGCGTGAACAGCATGGCAAGCATGCCGCCGACGTGCTCGCCGCGACTGCGTTGGCGCCGATCAGCAGCGCATCTGTCGTACCGGCCTCGCGAAGACGCGGCCTCGTCGCTGTCGATATTGCCGGACGCCGCTGCCGCTGCAGCGCCTTCCTCGCTCAACCAAGCCCGAACGGATCGTCGATGCTTGTTGCCGGCTGCGTGAACCAACGCGGACCGTCGGCCGTGATGTACGCATGATCCTCGTGACGAATGCCGAATTCGTTCGGAACGCAAAGCATCGGCTCGATGCTGAAGCACATGCCTTCGTCAAGTATCGTCCGATCGCCGCCGACGAGATAAGGCCATTCGTGGATATCGAGACCGATTCCGTGACCGGTTCGATGCGGCAGGCCCGGCAACGCATAGCCCGGCCCGTAGCCGACCGAATTCAGATAGTCGCGGACCGCACGATCGCCCTCTTCGGCTGCGATGCCCGCCTTCACGCACTCGAACGCGGTCTGCTGCGCTTGCTTCTCGTGCGCCCAAACCTCACGCTGACGTGTGCTCGCGTCGCCGAACACGTATGTGCGCGTGATGTCGGAGTGGTAGTCGTGCAGTTGGCAGCCCGTATCGATCAACACCATGTCGTTGCGCTCGAGCCGCTTCGGATGCTTGACGCCATGCGGATAAGCCGTGTCCGGACCGAACAGCACGATGCAGAACGTCGACCCGCGCATTGCACCCACTGCGCGATGTGCGTCATCGATGAAATCGAGCACTTCGTTGGTACTGACGCCCTCTCTCAAGATCGCGGCCGCCGCCTGGTGGACGCGCAGCGTCATATCGTTCGCACGCTGCATCAATGCGAGTTCGGTTGCCGATTTGCGGATCCTGCACGCGCGCGTGACAGCCGCCGCGGTGCGAATCCGCAGGTTCGGCGCCCGTTCGCGAATGCCTTCATACATGAAGTACGGCGCGGATTCGTCGAATCCGAGCGTGCCGTCGTCGATCCCGTGGCGCTCGACGACGCCCGCGAGCAGCCGGTAAGGATCCTCGTCCTCGTTCCAGCAATGGATGTCGCCAGGAATCTGCATCATGCCGGTGAACGTGCCGCGTTCGAATGCGGGCACGATGTATTGCAGTGGACCCGCCGCAGGAATCAGCGCCCCCGTCAAACGTTCGCTGCGACGCCACGCGACGCCCGTGAAGTAAAGCAGGTTCGTGCCCGATTCGACGTAGATCGCATCGAGGTCGTGCAATTTCATCAGCGCCTGCGCGCGTTCGACTCGCGCCGCATGTTCCGCGGGCTGAATCGGCGCGATGCCGTCCGTCATGTCCTCGAGTTTCGCCAGTTCCGTCGCTGCAATCGATCCGCCAATGCCGATAACCATATTTCGTTTCCCGATCGTTTCAAGAATTTCAAGATAAGCGATGCGTAGTGCATTCGGTCCGCGTGATCGCGTGCTGCGCTACGGTCGCGCCCCGCGCCTCGGAATGAGGATCTTGCACTCGATGAGAGAACGAACGCACCCATTGCTCGGTAGTCATCGTGCGAACCCTGACGCGGCCCGTCCCGGCTCACGACTGCAAGGCCCCTCATCGGGGATTCCGGTTCCGGCGCAGTGCGCCGCTCCCGCAAGCGCATAGTTCAATTTCAACCAACCGCAGTTGTCCCAAAGTGGATCGGCGTTGTGTATCTGACAGATGATGTGCGCGATCTTACGAGTGACGACGTCAAACGTGTCCAGACTGTTTCTCGCCGGTGCGCCGAATTCGATCCGATTCGAATAATCCGACGCAACACTCGTCGATCGCCGATTCGACATACACGGCATCAGCCGGCAATCGACATTGTCGGATTTGGGAAGCGCCCTCCCTTGGTAACCTGGGATCTTCGTACTGGTAACAAGATTTCCGAAATCGGCGACCGTCCCGTACGGCAGCGATCCACCGAGATGCGAATAGATTCGCATTGTGCGCCGATGCGATTACCCGTCGGCATTGCTGTCTCACTCCGGTTCTTTTGTTATCGAAATGAATCTAGATCACACGATAATTTCGGTCAAGCTTAAATTTATGTGTGGTGAAAATTCGGATCCGCTGACCCGCCTGATTTGGCGGGGGGCAGGTCATCGAGGCCGGATGACGAAGGGAAAGCGTGTGAATAGACGAATTGCGAGCTTGAGTTTGGCCGTGACCTGAGACGTTTCTTGTAGCCAACGGCGCCGAATTTACCGCTGCCAAGGTCATGCGTTGGCTGCGAGACGCTGAGAGGTGGCTTCGCTCGTTCGGACAGTTTTCTGAGATTTTTAAGTGGAACGTCCGAGGCAATCATGCTGCCGATTTGATCGCAGGCAGCGTCGCGAAGTATGCCTCATCCGGCGTCTGATCCGCCAG
>NZ_LOVS01000058.1:0-1538 GCF_001523835.1 Burkholderia sp. ABCPW 14
AGGCCGTAATCGGCCACGCTGAAGATCGGCGCCTCGGGATCCTTGTTGATCGCGACGATCACCTTCGAATCCTTCATCCCCGCCAGGTGCTGGATCGCGCCCGAAATGCCCACCGCGATGTACAGCTGCGGCGCGACGATCTTGCCCGTCTGGCCCACTTGGTAGTCGTTCGGCACGTAGCCCGCGTCGACCGCCGCGCGCGACGCGCCGAGCGCCGCGCTAAGCTTGTCCGCCAGCGGCTCCAGCACCTTCGTGTAGTTCTCGCCGCTGCCCAAGCCCCGCCCGCCCGACACGATGATCGACGCCGACGTCAGTTCCGGACGGTCCAGCTTCGTCACCTCGCGGCTCACGAACTGCGACATGCCCGCATCCGCCGCCGCCTCGATCTTCTCGACCGACGCGCTGCCGCCTTCCGCCGCAACCGGGTCGAAGCCCGTCGCGCGCACCGTGATCACCTTGATCGGATCGCTCGACTGCACCGTCGCGATCGCGTTGCCCGCGTAGATCGGACGCTCGAACGTATCGGCCGAGTCGACCGCCGTGATGTCGCTGATCTGCGCGACGTCCAGCTTCGCCGCGATCCGCGGCGCAATGTTCTTGCCATACGCCGTCGCGGGCGCGAGGATGTGCGAGTAGTCCTTCGCGATGTTCAGCGCGGTCGCCTCGACGTTCTCCGCGAGACCCGCTTCGAGTTGCGGCGCGTCGGCCAGGAGCACCTTCGCGACGCCCGCGATCTTCGCCGCCGCGTCCGCCGCGCCCTGCGCGTTGTGCCCCGCGACCAGCACGTGAATGTCGCCGCCGACGAATTTGCCAACCGCGGCGGCGGCAGCCACCGTGTTCAGCGTCGACGCCTTGATCGACCCATTATCGTGTTCGGCAATTACCAGAATCGTCATCTCTTTCCGCTCCCCTTACAGCACCTTGGCTTCGGTCTTCAGCTTCTCGACCAGCGTCTTCACGTCCGGCACCTTCACGCCCGCCGCGCGCTTCGCCGGCTCCACCACCTTCAGCGTCTTCAGACGCGGCGCAACGTCCACGCCCAGGTCTTCCGGCTTCACGGTCTCCAGCGGCTTCTTCTTCGCCTTCATGATGTTCGGCAGCGTCACGTAGCGCGGCTCGTTCAAGCGCAGATCGGTCGTCACCACCGCCGGCAACGCCAGCGACAGCGTCTCCGCGCCGCCGTCCACTTCACGCGCGACCGTGGCCTTGCCGTCGGCGACCGTCACCTTCGACGCGAACGTCGCCTGCGGCAGATTCGCGAGCGCCGCCAGCATCTGCCCCGTCTGGTTCGAATCGTCGTCGATCGCCTGCTTGCCGAGAATCACCAGCTGCGGCTGCTCCTTGTCGACCAGCGCCTTCAGGATCTTCGCGACGCCGAGCGGCTGCACTTCGTCGTTCGATTCGACGAGAATCGCACGGTCCGCGCCGATCGCGAGCGCCGTGCGAAGCGTTTCCTGAGCCTGCGCGACGCCCACCGACACCGCGATCACTTCCGTCGCCACGCCCGCTTCCTTCAGGCGCACCGCTTCCTCGACCGC
>NZ_LOVS01000059.1:0-1179 GCF_001523835.1 Burkholderia sp. ABCPW 14
CTTCAGATTGATCTGCTCGCGCAGCGGTTGGCGGAAGAAATCTCCCTCTGTCACCGGCAACTTCGGACCCATCCACACCTCGTCAGGATTTGCAGGATTCACGCGTCAATATGCCTGCTTCCTGCAATTCCAACAACACCGTTTCGGCATCACAGCCTTTCCGTATAAGCCGTCCAGGATTGTTCAGGTTCGACTACATACACACTTGCACCACTCAATCAACTCCACCAACACCTAGACACTCGAATATTCGTCTCCGGTCGATCGGCGGCCGGATTCGACCTCCACGGATCGCGTGCGTCCGGCTGCGGCACGGCGCCGCCGTTGCCGACGTCGAAAGCACACTCGCATTCCGGCTCACACGCGTAGCGCTCGAAGTTTGCGGACGAGACAAGACGGCCCACCCGACTCCATGGACGCGCGGTGCATTGCGATGGACTCCGAATGCCGCGACTCATGGCAACGCCGCATTCACGATCGGCGCAACCTGCATCGGCAATAGAAAAATTACGATTCCGTCATCGTCGCGAGATCGATTGCAAAGCGAATCACCCGGCGCATTCGCATCGACCGCGACCGCGACAAACAGAAACGATTCGATGAGACATCATGAATCCCCTTTTTCACGGGAGACTACTCATATGCGCGACAACGTCACATCGTTCGATTAATCTATTTTCCCGCTACTTCCCCGACTGCATCCGAACTCATGTCATCTCGACATGATCACCCATGTCGAATGGCGAATATCGGCACCTGAACAATTTCGTTTCTTAATAAATACCCGACAACACCGCATTCCAATTTTTCATCGGCCAACGCCGCACGAGCATCATTCAATCAATACACCGACCAGACGATTTCACCATTTCGCCTCATATTTTTGTCGGCCACGCATCTCGCGGCGCACCCGATTTCGGCGCTCGATGGAGACTATTATCTCCACACCAGCAAGACCAATAATATTATCTTATTCATCATATATATCGATAGCATTCGACATCAATCGATCAGAAAACAGACAATATAAACATGATCATGCAAATATTCATAGAGGTGGCTTCGCTCGTTCGGACAGTTTTCTGAGATTTTTAAGTGGAACGTCCGAGGCAATCATGCTGCCGATTTGATCGCAGGCAGCGTCGCGAAGTATGCCTCATCCGGCGTCTGATCCGCCAG
>NZ_LOVS01000060.1:0-1860 GCF_001523835.1 Burkholderia sp. ABCPW 14
ATTTTTCGTTACGCCCGCGATCGAGATAACGATTAAATCCGTCCGTGTCGTACTCAAACGCCCCGAGCATCAACTCGTCAGCCCAATACGCCAAGCGCTCGACCACTTCTGCCTTTGATAGCCCCGCATCAACCGCCAGCCGATCAAGCGCGAAATGTGCCCGTTGGTCGACGGTAAAACTGAATCGGCGACGCTCGTAATCCTTGCTCGCATGAATCGGCAATCGCACCACTCGCCGAACCCAATCAACCTCATGCACGACTGACGCACGCGAACGTTGCGGGTCGATAGCCTTGCGCTTCGACGCCTCTAAATCGCGACGGAGTTGCGCCAATTCTTCGCGAAGCCGCTCGTTCTCCATTACTAGCTCGTCATAAGCGTCGACAGCAGGTGGAATATTTTTCGTTACCGTAACGGGATTACCTGACGCCTTGCGCCGCTCGCGGTATGCCGCCTGACGTTGCGCATTCGTCAACGCTCCGTCTTCCTTGCGAGGACGACCGCGACCACGCTTTTTCGTTACGACCTCAAGTGGTAACGGAATTGTTTTCGCGTCTTCGGGATGAATCATGGCGAACGCTCCATATCGGCATTGACCTTATTTTACGTTACTTGTAACGATAAATCAATATTCGTCACTCGTAACGATAAATATAATTCGCTAACCCGCTCAGATCCGCTGAACCTGCAAAACCAACAAAACCTCCGTGCGCTGCTTCGAGCTGGATCGACCATCGAGAAAGCTCGGCAGCCACGCATAGCCGCTACGTGCCGTCGCATTGCGGTCCTGAATCAAGCCGCCGAGCACAACCAGCTCGCCATCCTTCAACCGCGTCACGGTCTGTAGCTGTCGTGTGTTTTTCGTCGGCGAAGTATCGACGCCAGTCTTCGTCGTGACGAAATCGGAAATCTCCTCGCGCACCTTCAACTCGATCACGTCACGCATCACGGTCGGCTCCACGTCGAAGATCAAGCCCGCGTCCTGATACGTGATCGACTGAACGGGCGTGCCGCTTGACCCCTGATAGCTGACACTCGATTGCGTCGGCACCTGTTGACCGACATTCAGGCGCACGCGTTCACCCGAGACGATCCGCACATGTGGCGAGCTGACGACCTTGAATCGCGAATCGGCGTTCAGCGCGGATATCGCCGCGTCGATGCCCGGCCCCGTGAATCGCATCGCGCTCGTGTCGGACGCCGTATCTCCGCTCGAAAGCCGAAGCTGACCACTCAGCAACCGAACCGCAATGCTCCACGCCGTGTTAGTCGAATCGGTGTTTGCAACCTCGTACACCCACCCGCGCACCACAACCTCACCCGGCGCGGTATCGAGCTCAGGCACCAGCTTCCGCAGCATCGCGACCTCATCATGCGATCCGACGATCACCAGCTCGTCGCCGCGTGCCTGCACACCCGTCACGATCGGCGCAGCCGGAATATCACCCGCCGAACCGATCGGCGCGCCCGGAACCTGAACCGGACTTGTCGCAGCAGGCGACGCGGCAGCAATCGTGGGCATCGGCATCATCGATCGCGAGCCAATCACTGGCTCCACGAGACTGCGCAGCGATTCGGCGCTCCGGTAGCGCGGCCGGTAGACAAACACCTCCTGATCGACTCGCGCCCGACCGTCAGCGGCCTTTCTCGCGACGTAGTCGACGCCATTCTTGGTCGTCACGCGAAAGCCGAGCGAATCGAGAAAATCGACCATGACGGCGCGCACGTCGCGGTTCTGATCGTCCAAGCGAAACGACACCAAGCGCATATCGCTCAGCACGTCCGGCCCGAGCACGTAGGGCGTGCGCATCGCGTCCTGATAGATCAAATCCACGACTTGAGCGACCGTCACGAACCGCA